>JAHFTI010000478.1 GCA_023265535.1 Opitutaceae bacterium | reverse complement strand
GTTGTCGCTGACGAAGGCGCCTTGGTTGTAGACCGCGAAGTAGGGGTCCTCCATGACGCCCGACACTCCGAAGCCGGCGAGGGTCGGGCCCACGGCCCGCGCCAGGAGCGTGCGCGAACCCGTGCCGTTGAGCCAGGTGCCCACGGAGATGTTCTGCCCCGCGCTGAAGGAGGCGCGCACGGACATGTTGCTGATGCGCCCGGTGTTGTTGGCGGCGACGCCGAGGGGTTGCCAGGCGCTGCGCATGGGGTCGCGGCGGAATTGCCCCCAGTCGGTGGCCAGGGGGGGCTGGGTGCCGTTGAGGCAATACAGGACCTTGTCCTGACAGCCGACGTAGATGGTGCCATCCGCGGTGACCAGCGGCGAGGAGTCCACCCAGTCGCCCACGGGCGTGGCCCAGCGCAGGGTGCCGTTGGCGTTCAGGCAAAGGATCTTGTTGTCGCTGGTGCCGATGACCACCGAGCCATCGTTGCGAACGGCCGGGGAGGAATAGATGGATTGAAGGGCGGGGGAGCCTGCCGCCGGGTAACGCCATTTCTCGCTGCCATCGGGACGCAGGGCGTACACCCGGCCATCGGCGCTGGCGAAGATGACCGTGCCCTCGCGATCCAGCGCGGGCGAGCCGTCGATCGTGTCGCCGCAGGTGAAGCTCCAGCGCAGGGTGCCGTCGGGGGTGAGCGCGTAGAGCTTTTTGTCGCGCGAACCTATGTAGACGGTGCCGTCGGCGGCGAGGCAGGGCGAGCCGGTGATATCGCTGCCGGTGAGGTAACGCCATTTGAGGGTGCCGTTCGCGTTGAGCGCATAGACATAGTTGTCCCAGCACCCGAAATAGACGGTGCCATCCGGCCCGAGTGCGGGGGAGGAGTCGATCCAGTCGCTCGTGGGGTAACGCCACTTGAGGCTGCCATTGGGGTTGAGCGCCATCAGCAGGGCGGCGCCGTTGCCAATGTAGATGGTGCCATCCGGGCCGATGGCGGGGGAGGCGGAGATGTAGCCGTCCGTGTTGAGACTCCACTTGGTGGTGCCGTTGGGGTTGAGGGCGTAGAGGCGTCCGTTCCAACAGCCGAAGACGATGGTGCCGTCGGGGGCGATGGCGGGAGTGGAGTCGATCCAATCCGTGTTCAGCGCATCGGGGGCGAAGAACCACTTGAAGGCGCCCTCGGGGCTGAAGGCATAGAGGCGTCCGGCGGAGATCAGGGAGCCGGAGCTTCCGATTTCGACGCCCACATAGAGGGTGCCATCGGGACCGACTGCAGGGGATGAGACGATCGCTCCCGGTGTGGTGCTGGAAAGCGTGGTGTAGGCCCATTTTATGGACCCATCCTCCGCTGCACGCGCAGCGGGTGCCAGGAGGCAGAGCAATGCCAGAAGCGGGTATAGCGCAGGAGGAATCAGGGCCTTTGGAGGCATGGGGAAATTTATTGCACGGTGGGCCCTGTCAAGTGGCCGAGCGGGAGACTGAGGCGGAAGCAGGAGCCCTTCTCGCTGGAGGAGAGCAGCTCGAGCCTGGCTCCCGCGTGGAGGGCCAGGTGGTGGCTGAGGGCAAGGCCAAGTCCGCTGCCGCCGGGCTTGGAGGAGGGGCCTGCCTGAAAGAGGCCGGCCTGTTGTTCACTGGGAATTCCGGGGCCCTGGTCGCTGAGGTCCAGGCAGAGGCTGCCGTCGCATTCATGGGCAAGCAGCACGATCGCTCCCCCTTCAGGGGAGGCCTCGAGCGCGTTGCCCAGAAGATTGCGGAGGGCCAGGGAGAGCAGCGAGGCGCTGCGAGCCGGCAGGAGGGCCCCTGAGTGGCACTCGAGGCGGAGGGTGACCCCGGCCTGCCGGGCCTTGGCGGCCTGTGGCTCCAGGAGTTCGGCGAGCAGGTCCGCGAGGGGGCGCGGGGGGGCGTCGGCACGCAGGGATTCCTGCCGAAGGAGTTCCAGGGTCTCGGAAACGAGGGCGCGGAGGCGGCGGGCGGCCTCACGGGCCTCGCGCCAGGCGGGGCCGTCGTGGGTCTGGCCTGCGGAGCCATCCTCGATGAAACCCTCGAGCCCGAGCAGCGGATTCTTGAGGTCGTGGAGGAGGTGGGCGCTGATGGTGCCGAGGGCTGAGGTGCGTGCGCTGAAGGCGAGCTCCCTGTTTGCCCTGAGCAGGTCGTCGCGGGCGGACTGGAGCGCGGCGTTGCCCTGGGCCAGGCGGCGCAGGGCCCAGAGCAGGCAGGCCGCAAGGGCCGCCGAGCCGGCGAGGAAGGCGAGTCCCGCCTGCAGCAGCAGGCTGCGGTCGATGCGGCTGAACTCCAGCGCCAGCGGGGCTCCATCGAGCCAGAAGTGGGCGACGCAGAAGCGGTGGTTGTCGCCTATGAGGGGGACGGGGACCGTGAGCTCGAGGAGCGGGCTGAGGGCCGCACCGGGGACGGGGCCCTTGCCGAAGAGGATTTCGCCGGCGGGGCTGTCGGGGTGCAGCTTGGCGCGGGGCAGGGCAAGTTCGCGTGCGAGGCGAAGGCCCTCCTCGTCGTAGAGGGCGCCGGCGCTCGGGAGGGGCAGGGCGGAATGCAGTTCGCCCTCCTCGTCAAAGAGCCGGGCGGCAAGCACCCCGCGCAGGCGCGAGGCCTCGAGCACCGCCTCGAAGGCAGCCTCCTTGGTGCCTGCGAGCGCGTCGTTCTCCACGTCCTCCAAGGCGGCGTCGAGCTTGAGGGTGATGAGGGCCTGAAACGCCTCGGCTTCGCGCGTGAGCAACTGGCCCCGGAGCTGGCTGCGCAGGACGAGGCCCATGGCCGCCACGAGCAGGGCGTAGACGAGCAGCAATAGCGCGAGGGCGGTGGCCTCGCGTCGGCTGAAATAGCGTGTTTCGGGGCTGCTCATGGGGCCTTGAGACGCCGCGCCTAGAACTCCCGATACAGGCCGAGCACCAGGCTGCGGTTTTGGTAATCGGAAAACTCCTCGTTGGTGCGGCTGCTTTCGTGGCGGAGGCCCAGCTGTAGGTGCACGTGTTCGGAGAGGGCGTACCCGAGCTCCAGGGCCAGCTCGCGGTCGCGGCGTGTGCGGTGCGGTGGCTGAAGTCCCATGCCTACGGTCTGCAGGAGATAGCGGAAGTGGTCCTGGGCCAGCTCAAGGCTGAGCCGCCAGTCGCCCTTTTCCCATGCGAGGCTGGTGGAGAGGTGCTGCTGGCGGTAGTCGAAGAATCCGGAGCGCTCGTCGCGTGTTTCACCCAGGCGGCCCTTGGTGGACAGGCTCCAGCCACCGTGCCACTGCCCTTTCCAGGAGAGGTTGGCCTCGCCCTCGTGTGAGAGCAGGTGCAGGCGGGTGCCGGGCAGGGGGCGCCCGCCCACCGTGGCTTCGTTGCGTTCGGCGTAGGCACGCCGCTGTGAGCGCCCCGAAAGGGACAGGGAGAGGCCCGACTTGGAATCCCAGCCCAGGCGCAGGGAGGCTCCGGGCTCGGTGAAATCGCCTGCATAGTGCAGGTAGGCACTGCGATGGAGCTCCGCCCGTGCCTCAAGCCAGAGGCGGGCGGGGAGGCTCTGGCGGAATTGGAGGCTGGTCTTGCCACCCCAGACGCGCAGGGGGGCAACAAAGTGGAAGGAGTCGTTGAGGGAGAGGTCGATGACCTCGTCGGTGAGGTAGCCGGTGGCCGTGAGGGCGAGCCGGGTGCCCTTGAAAGGGGTGAGGCGGGTCTCGCCGTGCAGGAACCAGTTCTGCTTCCCGCCGAGTCCGGGCGGAGGCGATACGTAACGTGTGACTGAGCCATTGAGCATGCCCAGGAGCTCAAGCCCGTGCCAGTCGGGATGGAGCACAAAGTCCTCGAGTTCGAGACGTGCCAGGGCCGCCCCCTCGGAGGCGAAGCTGGAGAGCAGGGGATTG
>JAHFTI010000477.1 GCA_023265535.1 Opitutaceae bacterium | reverse complement strand
GCTCCCTCTGGTTCTTCCGCAACGCCGTGCGGCAGGGCGTGCGTTTCGATATCATCGGGCTGAGCTACTACCCGGAGTGGCACGGCAGCCTTTCCGACCTTTCCTCCACGCTCAACACCCTCGCCGCCGAGTTTGGACGGCCCGTGCTCGTGGCGGAGGTCGCGTATCCATGGAAGCATGACACCCACTGGGATGGCAGGCCCGGCCTGGCCTTTCCCCTCACTCCCGCGGGACAGGAGTCCTTCCTGCGCGAGGTGCGCTCCATCGTCGAACGCGTTCCCGGCGGCCTGGGCGCAGGCCTCGTTTACTGGCATCCCGAGTCCATCCAGGCCCGGGGCGTCCAGGCCTGGCTCGGTGGCAGCTGCGCCCTCTTCGACGACCAGGGCCGCCTGCTTCCCGCCGCCTCCGTGCTGCGTTCCTCCCCTTGAATTGCCCGTTGATCCCCACACCTCACGCAACCCAACCAGACCGAAGCTTCCCCACCATGACACAAAAAGCCCCTGAACCCCGCGGCCTCCTGAAGGCCATGCTGCTCTGCCTCGCGATCTCTCCCGCACTGTGCGCTCAAAGCGTCACTCCCGCCACTCCGGCGGCGGCAGGCGAAGACGACACGATCACCCTCAATCCCTTCGAGGTGAGCTCCTCGAAGGACGTCGGCTACCTCGCCACGAACACCCTCGCCGGCAGCCGCCTCAACACCGAGCTGAAGGACACCGCCGCCGCAATCTCCGTCATGACGCCCGAGTTCCTGAAGGACATCGGCGCGAAGAACATGAAGGACGTCATCCTCTTCTCGAACAACGCCGTCCCGGACTACGGTGACTCGGCCACCAATTTCAACGGCAATCCGATGATTGGAAACCCGGAGTGGGCGCTGCGTGTGCGCGGCCTTCCGGCGAGCTATGCGCGCAACTATTTCAACTTCGCCGCGCCGGCGGACTTCTACAACATCGACCGCCTCGACCAGGCCCGCGGCCCGAACTCCATCCTCTTCGGCTTCGGCCAGGCAGGCGGCATCGTGAACTCCTCCACGAAGCAGGCCCAGCTGGGCAAGGACAGCACCGAGCTTGAGCTGACCACCGGCAGCTGGAACCGCATCCGCGGCACCGTCGACAGCAACCAGGTCATCAGGCAGGGCTCCCTTGCCGTGCGCTTCAATGCCGTGACCGAGGATGCGAACGGCTGGCGCCAATTCGAGTACTACCGCCAGCAGCGCGCGCACCTCGCCGCCAAGCTGCGCATCAACAACCACTCCTCCCTGCGCGTCGAGGCCGAGGTGGCCAACGTGCGTGACAACTGGGCCCGCCCCTGGCTGATGATCGACCAGACCGCCACCTGGCGCGCCGCCGGCAGCAAGATCTACAACGGCGCCCAATGGGACTGGCCGATCAGCAACCAGGTCACCCAGACCTGGAGCCCGCACCTGGTTTACACGGACAACACCGGCAAGCTCGCCGACTGGCAGAGCATGCCCTACAGCTATTCGAGCAACAACGGCTGGTCCCACCTGGCGATGACGCCCTCCAACCTGGCGATCATCCCGGGCGACTCCAATCCCGGCGGTGTCGACGCCGACCGCCACACCCGCTTCTCGACCTACAGCGCCTTCTACGAGAACCAGCTCACCCG
Organism: Opitutaceae bacterium; assembly: GCA_023265535.1. Lineage (GTDB taxonomy): Bacteria > Verrucomicrobiota > Verrucomicrobiia > Opitutales > Opitutaceae > MWDT01. The sequence goes on along the minus strand of JAHFTI010000477.1, from coordinate 2,206 downwards.
GAACCTCTCGCTCGAGGTGGCCTTCAACCACCAGCAGTTCAACTTCACCGGCTTTGACCCGAACGCGGGCACCCTGTCGCGGTACGGCTACCTTGGCGACGCCACCAGCCTCTACGCCGATGCGAGCTATTATGCCCCCACCTGGGTCGCCAACCCGAATGCCGGCAAGTTCTACATCGAGAACAACTGGACCCTGCGCCAAAGCCACAACCAGGACGACCAGCTGCGCGCCACGCTCGCGTATGTGCTGAAGACGGAGAAGTTCGGCGAGCATCGCATCGCCGCCATGGCCGAGCGCGACTGGAAGAAGTATGATCGCACCGAATACGCCGAGGTGCTGGCCGGCCGTCCCATCGACCCGGGCGCGAACGCCGCCTTCGATTCCAACCGCCTCTTCCGCCGCCACTACATCACCCCGGGTGATGTCTCCAGCATCCACGCCGCCTCCTGGAAGGATCCTGTCGTCGACATGACCGATCCGGTCAGCGGCAAGAAGCTCACGAGCGCCTGGGCCCCGAACCAGCAGATCAACAATGCGCACCAGGTGCAGGACACCGTGCTCGTCGGACTGCAGAGCTACTTCTTCAGCAGGAAGCTCGTGACCACCGCCGGACTGCGCTTCGATTCGCTCAACCACGGCGTCAGCCCGACCATCACCAACTCCCAGGGTATCTACCAACTGGATACAGCCACGCGCAACTACGACCGCCTCAACGCCACGACCTTCACCACGGGCCTCGTCTGGCACGTGACCGACAGGATCTCGCTCTTCGGCAACCACTCCAACAACCGCGACCTGCCCAACCTGAACCAGCGCCTCATCGGCATGAGCCTTCCCCCCCTTCCCGAGGGCGAGGGCAATGACGTGGGCGTGAAGATCAACCTTATCGGCGGCAAGCTCTACGCGACGGCCAGCTACTACACGACCGACGCGACAAAGACCACCGAGTGGGGCAACATCGAGAGCAGCGTCACCACCCTGAACAACAAGGTGCTGGCCGGCCTCAAGAACGCCGGCCTCATCACCGCCGCCGACGTCACTGCGCGCAGCATCAACGCCAACGGCTACCTGCAGGACCGCAAGGCGGATGGCTGGGAATACAGCCTCATCGCCAACCCGACGGACAGCTGGCGCATCAGCGCGAACTTCTCGATCACGAATGTGATCAAGAGCAACATCATGAGCGAGGTGGTGGCCTGGATGGACAGCAACTCCGCGTGGTGGCTGAGCAAGGCCCCCGCCAACTTCAACCTGGGCGGCGGCGACTGGGACACCCTCAGCGCCAACATCGGGTGGACGCGCGACTACCTCAACCAGGAGACGGCCTTCAACGGAAAGCCCGCCCGCGGCGAGCGCAAGTACGGCGCCAACCTCTACACGAACTACCGCTTCAACCGCGGGCTCCTCAAGGGCCTCTCGGTGGGTGGCGGCGGCCGTTACCAGAGCGAGAACATCATCACGATGAACGGCAACAGCCCGGTCATGGGACGCGAGATCTTCCTGATCGACGCCTCCATGGGTTACGACTTCGAGCGCCCGATTTTCGGCCGCAAGACGAAGTTCGACGTGCAGCTCAACGTGAACAATGTCTTCGATAGCAGCCGCTATCAGATCTATGACATGGCCTGGTGGGACAAGAGCTACGTCACGCCGGCCCGCATCGGCCTGCAGGAGCCGCGCAAGGTCACGCTCACGGCTCGCCTCTCGTTCTAAGGCCGTTCACGAATTACCCCACCCCGATCCGCATGTCCTCCCCCGCAGAAACCCCCTCATCCCGACGCGAAACTCCCACTGGCAACCGCGAGGTCGCCACGCGTGAGACGCGCGAGCAGGACAAGGTGGGTTTCTGGGAGAATACCGCGCTCGGGGTGGGTTTCCTTCCGCTCTTCTTCGGCAACGCCGCCGTGAAGGGCCTGACCATTCCGGTGTACCAGATGACGCTGGGCCTGAATCCGGCCTGGCTGGGCCTCGCCCTGGCGATCCCGCGTTTCTGGGACGCCATGGTGGATCCCTTCGTGGGGTACATGTCCGACAACTGCCATTCGCGTTTCGGACGCCGCAAACCCTTCATCTTTTTTGGCGCGCTGGCGATTGCGGTCGCCTTCGGATTGATCTGGATGGTGCCCGAGGGCTGGAGCGAGAAGGGCATGCTGGGCTACCTCATCGCGACGCTGGTGCTGTTCTATACCTGCTTCTCGTTCTTTT
>JAHFTI010000476.1 GCA_023265535.1 Opitutaceae bacterium | reverse complement strand
TAGAGGTTGGACACGGCGTTGTCGTTGCGCAGACCCGCGTCGCGCAGGGGGGCCTCTCCCTCCTGCCCGTCGGTGAAGTAGACAGCGCCGCCGCCGAAGTTGTTGGCGTGCGTGTGGAGGAGGATGTCGAGATCCCCCGTGCCCGTCATGCTGAAGAAGGAATCACCGCCGGACTTGGTGATGGCGCCGGTCTGCGAAATGCTCGATCCGGCGCTGTACACGTCGAAGTAGCCATTGCCCATCACAGAGGTGCCGAGCACCACTGAGGAGGAACTGCGCATGGTCACGTCGTTCGTGCCGGTGTTGTGGAAGCTGACAGCTCCGGTGAAGCTGTTGCCGGCGTCCATCAGGGAGATGGGATTGCCACCCACGTCGAACTTGGAGGTGCCGGTGACGCTGAGGGCGACGGACTGTCCGAGGGGACCGTTGCCGAGGAAATCGATGTTGCCCGCGGTGCTGCCACCGATGCCGACGTTGTCGCCGTAGGTGGAATTGATGTAGGAGTTGCCGGCGGTCTTGTTCCAGAGGATGGTGTTGGCGCCGGTGGTGATGCGTGAGGAGAGGCTGCCGACCTGGCCGGCACCGGCGAAGTTGACGATCTCGGTGTCGATGATGCCATCGGCCGTGGCGGTGACCGCGCCGATGAGATTGAGGGTGGCGGGGCTGCCGGAGCCGAGGATGCGGGCCTGGATGTTGATCGCACCTCCGGCCGTGAGGGTGAGGGCGGTATCGATGCTGGAGTTCACCCAGGAGATGGCGCTGAGCACATCGATGTTGTTGGTCGCGGCCAGGCTGAGCGTACCGACATTGCTCATCAGGGAGGAGACCTGGCCGGCGGTGATGACACTCGTGAGGCCGGGGTACTGGCCGAAAGTGATGCCGGAGGAATCGACATCATCGCCGGTGGTGCCGTTGCCGTCGAGGTCGGGCAGGCTCGCGCGGATCTCGATGTTGAGCGGATCGAAGAGGAGCGAACCGGCTTCGCCGAGGACGGAGCGGAGTTCCACGGTGCCGTCGAAGGCGAGGGTCTGCTTGCCGGAGATCTCGGCGTTGCCGCCGTTGCCGCCCTGCGCCCCACCCTGCGCGGAAAGGGAACCGTAGAAGCGGGTGAGACCGTCGGCCCAGACGACGACCTTGCCGCCATCGCCCTTGCCCGTGGCGTCGGCCCGGAGGGAGGCGCCGCGCTGGACGAGCGTCTCGCTGGCGTTGCGCACGGAGGAATTATTGCCCTGGAAATCGCCGCCCACGAGGAGCGTGCCGCCGCCGGCCGCGCCGGAGGCGTCGAGCACCGCAGTCTTGAGGACGGCGACCTTTTCGCCGGTGACCTCGATGCTGCCGCCGGTTTCGCCGGCCTTGGAGGAGGAGGCGTTGATGCCGCCGCTGACGAGGACGCTGCCGACGCCCTGGCCCTGGAGGCGGGCGTTGCGTGCGGTAAGGAGGCCCTCGTGCGTGATGGCGACGGAGTACATGTCGCCCGCGGCGAGCACGGCGGTGCCGCGCCCTGCGTCGATCACGCCGCTGTTGGACACGCCGGTGCTGCCGGGGGTGACGGCCGCGGCGGTGGTGGTGGAGCCGGAACGGCCGGCGTCGACATAGATGCTGCTGCCGTTGTTGCCGAGGAGGACCTCGTTGCCTGCGCCGAGCGCGATGAAGCCGTTGGCGGAAATGATGGTGCCGGTGTTCTGCACCGTGCGGCCGAGGAGAGCGACGGTGTCGCCGCGCAGGGTGCCGGCGTTGCGCACCTCGCCGCTGAGGCTCGTGAAGCGGTTGAGGCCGGCGAGGAAGTCCTCGCGGGAGAGCGAGCCGCCGACCGCGTAGAGACGGCCGACGTCGACGACGGCGCTGTTGCCGAAGTACACGCCGGCGGGGTTGACGAGGTAGACCTGGCCGTTGGCGATGAGGGTGCCGTCGATCTGGGTGGGCGCGAGGGAGCCGATCCAGTTGAGGACGCGCGCGTCGGCGCCGGGCTGGACGAATTGCACGCGCTCGTTGGAGGCGATGTTGAAGGAGTCCCAACGCAGGATGCTGTTGTTGCCGGCGGTGATGGTGGTGGAGCCGGGGGCGGTGGTGGCGATGTTGGCGGTGCCGGAGATGACGGTGCCACCGGAGATCGACTGGGCGCGCAACTCGGAGGCGCCGAGAAAGAGGGAGGCGGCGAGGAAGGAGTGGACGAGCCAGCCGGGAGGGGTCGCGAGCTGCCTGAGGGCCTGGCGGTACTGCTGCTGCTTCTTGGAGCGGAGAGAGGTCTTCATGATGTTATCCTTTGGGGGGTCACCAGACGAAGGTGGCTACGAGGTAGGCCTGGACATTGCCGGATTCGACGACGAGCTGCTGGGCGGCGGGGCGGACGGGATCGCGGAGTTCCTTGAGGGCGGTGCCGATGTCGCAGCGGAGCGACATGTTGTGGCGGACGATGAGCTCGGCGCCGACGCCGGCGCCGGACATCTGGAGGGTGCGGTCGATGAGCGGGCCGGTGCCGCTGCCCGAGCCGCCGAAGGCCGGGGCGACCTTGCGATAACCGTGATCGTAGAAGACACGGAAGATGAGATCCCAGTCGGGGGACTGGCGGGAGGAGGTGGCGCGCCAGCGGAAGGGCTGGCCGAAGAGCGTGCCGGCGTCGCCCTCCTTGAGGGAGCGGGGGAGATGGAAGAGGTACTCGAGGGAGCCGAGGGCGAATTCGTCGGCGGTGAGGATGGACTCGGGGTAGCCGCGCACGGTGAAGGCGCCGCCCATGGGATCCTGCACCTGCGGGATGAGGCGTTCGCCGCGCAGGAGCATCTTGCCGCGGGCGCTGAGGCGCAGTTCGTGAACGGGGAATTGGGTGGCCACGGCGCGCTTCACGAAGAGGCGGTCGAGAAGGAGGTTGCCGTCGACGTTCCAGCGCAGGGCGGTCCAGTCGGCGTCGGCGCCGATGCGGCCGAGGATGGGAATGCCGTCGGTCTGGCTGAGGTTGGCGAAGTCGCCGACCGTGGTCTCGAGGCGGAGCGTGGCGGAGATGGAGCCGCGGTCGCCCTCGTTGTAGAGGGTGCCGCTGAGGTGCGGCACCATGAAATTGGAATGGCCCTTGGCGAGGGTGGTCTGGCTGACCTGGCTCTCGATCTCGTAGTGGACGTACTCGCTGCCGAGGACGGAGAAGAGCGACCAGCCGCGCGGGAGGGCGAGGCGGTGGGAAAGCTCGGCGCCGGCGAGGTAGTTCTTGCCGATGAAGTGGAGGCTCTGGAGCGTGGCGTCGTTCGAGAGGAAGTCGCCGTAGGAGCCGTACACGCGGGCGAGCAGCTTGGCGGGGCGGATGACAGGGATGCGATAGGAGGCGAAGGTGCCGTAGGTCTCGCCGTTCGTCGTCGAGATGACGTCGAGATTGAGGATGTCGTCGTGATTCGTCAGCTGGTTGTGCTGGAAGCCGACGCGGCCGCGCCATTTGCCGGTGGACTCGGTGCCGGTGTTGGCGATCTGGCCGAAGAACTGCCAGGCCTTGGTTTCGTTGACGAGGTAATCGAGGACGATCTTGCCGGGTTCGCCGGCGGAGGCGATGGAGGCCTCGACGCGGCGGCCGGGGTGGAGGCTGAGTTCGCGGAGGTATTCCTCGAGGTCATTGCGCGAGAAAAGGCTGCCCTGTCCGCCGGGGGCGCTGGCGGGACGAAGGGGCGAGCCATCGCGAAGCTGGCGGTGCTTGGGATTGTTGACGGTGTTGGGCTGCTTGAAGCGGCCGCCGCGCGCGAGGGTGCGCACCTCGGCGACCTGGCTGGCCCAGATCACGAGACGGGCCGTGTGATCACCCGCCGTCCGGCGATCGGCGAGACCGGCACCGGCTGCCTCCAGGTCCTGGAACGCCACCCA
>JAHFTI010000475.1 GCA_023265535.1 Opitutaceae bacterium | reverse complement strand
CACCACCGGCCAGGAGGTCCAGGTGGGCCCGAGTGGACGCAGGCCGAGCGCGGGAAAGGTGTGCTGAAGCACCTCCCCGGGGGCGGCGGCGGCAAAGGGATCACCAGCCAGCACGGCGAGCGAGAATGCCCGGTGCAGGGCGTCTGCCGCCTGTTTCGCGGCTTCGGCCTCGAAGGGGCGCCCGGGGGACTTTCCAGGCTGGACCTGGTCGAGCAGGGCGGATTCAGCGAGCTTGAGGCGTTCGACCGCCAACTTGAGCCGCTTCGCCTCGGCGCTGCCGGTCCTGGGCCACTTTTGCAGGAGTGCCTCCAGCATCAAGGCCTGGCGCAGGGAATCCGTCGCCCGCGAGAGGAGGGGCTTGCTGCGGTTCACACAGGCCTCCAGCAGGGCGTGGCAGGGGACGGGGCGGCCGCCCGCCAGTTCCGCCGCCGCATGCACGGTGTCGCAGAGCTGCGCGAGGAAAAGAGTCTCTCGCAGGGCATGGGAGGGATCCGCGTCCACCTCGGCGCGCAGCAGGGCAAGGATGCCGGAGCTGCCTGGTTCGGCGGAGACACCAGGGGAGAACAGGACGCTCGCAAGCGGTCCTGTCGGCAGGGTGGCGGACATCGCCCGTTCGGCGGCGGCGCGTCCCTTGTCCGACTCACCCAGGCCGAGGGCCGTGTAGAGCAGGGCGAGCCTCAGGTCATACGGCCCGGGCGGCCGGGCGGAGGATGTAGTGGAGGATTCGATACGAAACAGGATGCGCAGGGCGTCACTTGTCTCGCCCGCACGACAATGGCCAAGGGCAGTCTCGACGAGGGCTTGATCAGCTTCGACTGCCTCGGCGGCCTCGGGAGCCTTGGAATCCTTGGTGGCTGGACTGCGGAGGCTAAGCTCCTCGTAAAGGGAAGCACCCGCCCAGGAGGAAAGGAGGGAGAGCAGGAGGAGGAGGCGAAACAACAGGTGGCGAAAAGTGCGGTGCATGGGGAAGGGGATGCGGTGCATGGGCGCCTTGTCATGCAGTGTCCCCAGCTTGGGAGCCGGGTCAAGACGCCCCCTGGTTTTGTCCCGGTGCAGGCCTTGGCCCACTTGTCCCGGCGCGGACCTTGCCCTCCCCTGCCCTCCTCCGACTTCGGCAGGCAGGGGAAACCCGCCTCGCCAAGCCACCCCGGGGGCGGGGGGGCGCGAGAGCACTGACCCTGCACTCCTTAAGCAACAGCCGCCTCGAGTGCTCGGGTGCCTAGCGGAGTGTCACACGGACCACGGGGACATGCGGATTCGACGGACTCGACGGAAGCTCCAGCAGGATGGAGGCCCCCTGCGAGCGGGTCCATTTCAGGGTCTGCGGACCATCCTTGGTCAGGAGCTCTACCTTCCCGATGAAGGTGGCGTCGACGGGCATCACCAGGGCTTGGTCCGGCCAGTCAAAGATGTGGGCATAGAGAAGGTTTCCACGCTGCGTCAAGCGTCCCCACTCGGGGGCGGCCAGGGTGCTGGCGCGAGTGCCATGTATGGACTCGCCGTTGACGGTCATCCAGCGGCCGATCTCAGCGAGACGGTCCTGTGCGGCGGCAGGAACAGCGCCCCTGGCGTCAGGGCCGATGTTGAGCAGGTAATTGCCGCCCTTGCTGGCGATGTCGACCAGGTGGCGGATGAGCCGGGTGGACGTGCGCCAGTAGGGAGGAGTGTCGAGCGTGGAATACCCCCAGCTTTCAGCCATGGTGGCGGGCACCTCGAAGTCCCGCCCGTTGGCCTTGGCGGGGATCTCATTGTCGTCCATCTCATCGTAGTCGCCCACGCTGTTGCCGATGCGGGTGTTGACGACCGTGGCAGGCTGGAGCCGCCGGACGAGCAGCTCGAGGTCGATGCTTTGCCTGCGTGTGATCTCCTCGGGTGTGTCGAACCACAGGACGCCGACATCGCCGTATTGGGTGAGAAGCTCGGTGACCTGGGGCCTCACCTTCTCGTCCAGGTAACGCTGGAAGTCCTCCTGCCTGGGGGCGGGAAAGTCCCAGTGATTATGCTTGGACTTGTTCCAGGCCAGGGGCGTGTCCCAGTCGCGGCCGAGCGAGTAATAGATCCCGAGCTTCAGGCCGGCCTCGCGGCAGGCCTCGGCGAGTTCGCGCAGGGGATCGCGGCGCCAGGGCGTTGCGGCGACGATGTTGAAGGGGCTCACCGCCGAGTTGTACATGGCGAAGCCGTCATGGTGCTTTGCGGTGAAGACCACATACTTCATCCCTGCCGCCTGGGCGGCGCGAACGATGGCACGGGCATCCCAGGCCGCGGGGTCGAAGCCGGTCGCGAGCCTGGCATAGTCGCTGCGGGGAACCTTCGCCAGCCACATGAGGTGTTCGCAGTAGGGATTGGCATAGCGCTCATGGCGAACCGGTTCGCCCTTCCAGACGCCGGCGGGAATCGAGTAGAGGCCCCAATGGATGAACAGGCCGAAGCGGGCGTCGCGCCACCACGCGACACGATCCGGCACGGCCGACTCCTTCCTGAGCGGTATCACCTGGTTCCAGGTCTGGAGCTGGCCGCCAATCTTCTCGCCGGTGGCGATATAGAGATGCGTGGCCACGCCGTCCTGTGTGAGGATCTGGGGGCGCTCCGTGCTTTGCATGTCCCGACGCTGGCCATCGCTCCAGAGGTAATCCTTGGACACGGCGACCGGATTGGGCTGGGTCTCCCAATGGAGGCCATCCGCCGAGGTGGCATGATAGATTTCCTTGTCGGAGAAGTGGCGGTCATGATCGAGCATGAGCGCGTGATAGAGGCCGTTTTCCTGCCACATGGTCGGGTCCTCGGCACCGACACCCACGTCGAAGGGCTTGTCCGAAAGGCGGACATAGGGGCCCTCGGGACGGGTTGCCTTGGCGACGCCGATGGCGTGCTTGCGCAGCCGCTCGACGCCCTTGTAATAGAGCAGCACCGAGCCATCGGCGAGCTGGAGCGGCGAGGCGTTGCTGACGAGGTACTGCTCCCACGAGTTCGCCCGCACATCGAGGATGGGCTGGTCGAAGCGCTGCCAGGGACCATAGGGAGAATCGGCGATCGCGATGCCGACCCGTTCGCCGTCGTGGGCGTCGAGCTTGAGCGGGGAATCCGCAGTGGTCGGGTTTGTGGGCGTGGGCATCGGGCCCTTGTAGGTCGTGCCCGTGTAGTACAGGAGGTACTTCGAGCCCATGCGACGCACGACGGGATTGTGGGCCATCTTGCCGTCCCAGTACTGCTCGCCGCGCGGGGCGATCGCCACGTCGGAGAAGGTGAAGGGGCCCTCCGCGGAATCAGCGACCGAGTGGACGATCTCGGAATTGGTCAGCCAGTGGGGCCCGAAGGAAAGCGCGCGGGGCCAGCGTGACGCATAGTGGTGAAACCTGCCATCGTCGCCCTTCACGACGGTGCCGCACCAGACCCACGAACCAGCCTGGCGAAAGCCACCGTCAAGCGGGGCGGGCAGGAGCCGGTCGCGAAAGGCCACCGGGCGGGGCTGCGGCTGCACGGGCGCGGGGCGCACGGGCTCGGCGGCCAGTGCTTGCGCAGAGCAGACGAGGAGGGAACCCAGAAGCAGGGAGGAGAGCGGGGACTTCGAGGCGCGAGTCCTGAGGGAAAGTAAAGGCATGGGGTGCGGGTACGTCCCCGAAATACTACGCATTTGGCGCCACTTTGTCTGTGAAGATGACGGACAGATGTGTTAGGAATTCGCACATGCCAGATTTCAGGGACACCGTTTTTTCCTTCCCCATCGAGGTGTTCCGCGTGTCGGCCCCCACCCTGCGGGAATGGTATGTGCAACAGGCGCATCTGCCCTGCTGGAGGCTCTGGTGGAACAGCAATCCGGGGGCCCACGTCACGTGGAAAAAC
>JAHFTI010000045.1 GCA_023265535.1 Opitutaceae bacterium | reverse complement strand
CGCCCTTCCGCCCGAGTTGCCCGTGGAGGACTTCTTCGCCGAACCCAGCATCTCGTCCCTGCAGTTCTCTCCCTCCGGCAAGCTCATCGCCGCGCTCATGCCCTATGAAAAGCGCATGAACCTGGTGATCATGAACCCGGCCACCAAGGTGAAAAAGTTCATCACCGGGTTCAAGGACTTCGGTATCTCCAGTTATAGCTGGGGTAGCGATGAGCGCCTGCTGATCCTGCTCGATCAGGACGGCAGCGAAAACTATATGGCCTACGGCATCAATGTCGACGGCACCCACTTCGACAAATTCGACGAGGTCTATGGCATCCTCGGGAGGGATCCCGTGAACAAGGGGCGCGTCCTCGTGCTCGCCCCCAAGACACATTCGAACCGTTTTGATCCCTGCAGCATGGACCTCAAGACCGGGGCCATGACCATCCTGGCCAAGAATCCCGGCGATGTGCGCAGTTGGGTCCTGGATCACAACAATGTCGTCCGTTTCGGCATCGCCTCCACCCGGCTCACCCGCACCCTCTATTATCGAGAAACCAACAGTCGCAACTGGACCACCCTCCAGACGGTCAACGACGGCGAGGATGGCTGGATGCCCCTCGGCTTCGATGCCGATAACCGCACCGTCTTTGTCGCCAGGCGGCAGGGCGGAGGGCCTTCCGCCATCTACAAATATGACACCGCCACCCATACCATGGGAGAAAAGGTGTTCAGCGATCCCGTCTATGATATCGAGGACATCCTCACCAGCAGGCGCACCCACAAGGTGTTGGGCGCCGTGTATGATGCGGACAAGCCTCGTTTTCTCTGGCTGGATGCCACCTTCGAGCGCCGCCAGAAGCTGATCGACCAGGCTCTCCCCGGCTGTGTCAACACGCAGATCCCGATCGGCGAGGAGGAGGACACCATCATGGTGCACTCCCGTGCCGACCGTGAACCGGGCGTCTACTACCTGTTTGATGAGAAGCGCCGTAAGATCGAGGAGCTGGCCGTCTCGCGTCCCAATCTCGATCCGGCCCATCTCGCCGCGATGAAGCCCTTTGAGTACGTGGCCCGCGATGGCCTCACCATTCATGGCTACCTGACCTTCCCCGTGGGCAGGGAGCCGAGGAACCTCCCCATGGTCATCAATCCCCATGGCGGCCCCTTTGGCATCCGGGATGATTGGCGTTTCAACCCCGAGGTCCAGATGCTGGCCAACAGGGGGTTCCTGGTGCTGCAGCCCAATTATCGCGGTTCCGGCGGTTATGGGGATAACTTCGAGCGAAAGGGCTACCGCCAGTGGGGCCGCGCCATGCAGGACGACCTGTCGGATGCGGTCAAATGGGCTGTTGCCCAAGGTTACGCGGATCCCAGGCGTGTGGTGATCCTGGGTGCCAGCTACGGTGGTTATGCCGTGATGGCCGGTCTCACCTTCACCCCTGAGCTGTACTGTGCCGGCGTCAATTATGTCGGTGTGACCGATCTCAAGATCATTGCCCGGGAGGGCCGCTCCATTCCCGAGATACGCGCCTGGAGAAAGACCCGGGTGGGCGACCTCTATGAGGACTCCGCCGAGCTCGAGGCCCGTTCCCCGGTCAACTTCGCCGACAAGGTGAGCGTTCCCCTTCTCATGGACTATGGACGCAGCGATCCGCGCGTGACGCGTGCCCATGGCGACGACATGGCTGCCGCCCTCAGGAAGCATGGCAAGGTCTTCGAGTACAATATCCTGACCGGAGAGGGCCACGGCTATAGGAAGCAGGAGAATCGCATCGAGTTCTATCGCCGGGTTGACGCCTTCCTCAAGAAACACGTCCCCGGTCTCCAGACTGCCGATGTCAAGGTGGGCACGCCCAGCGTGGTTGAGATGCCCGCCAGGCAGTGAGGCGCCTGCACCGGGGCCGGCGCTTCGCAGCTCCCCTCGCTCCGGTCTGGTTCCTTACAGCGTCCTCCGCAATTTCCGCAGGCCCCATTTTGGGGCCTGCTTTTTTTTGCGAAGCTCCCACACTCGTCCTCATGGACGGAGGCATTCCCGCACAGCGCAGGCGCGATTACGCCCGAGGTTTTCTCGCCTTGGGTCTCACTGACGAGGCCTCGCGCGAGCTTGCGCATCTCACGCTCGTCGACCTGGAGGACACCGACAGCGTCGATGTGCTCGTCGACACGGGGATGGAGTCCAGGAACTGGCCCGCCGTGGTGAATGCCGCGCAGGAACTCACCCAGCGTCGTCCCACCGAGGACAAGGGCTGGATCGCCTGGGGCTATGCCCTGCGCGAACTGGGCCGCATCGCCGAGGCGCGCGATGTGCTGCTGCGCGCCGAGGCCCTGCACGGGAGCACCTGCGCGGTGCTGCACTACAACCTGGCCTGCTATTACTCCCTGCTCGGGGTGCTCGACGAGGCGCGCAGGCGCTTCGCGCGCGCCACCAAGATGCACCCGCCCTTCCTCGAGGGGGCGAAGGAGGACCCGGACCTGGAGGCCCTGCTGCGCGCCGACAGTGCCGGCAACGCCGACGGCGCCGACGGCAGCAACGGCCCGGGCGGCAGCGGCAAGGCCGGCTAGCAGGGGTGGGATGGGGGGCGGGGTGGAGCGGCGACGCCTAGTAGCGCCGCATCACCGTGGCGCCCGTGGCGTCGCGGAAGATCAGCATCTTCTCCTCGGCGTTCACGCCCACGAAGGTGACCTGGAGCTCCTTGTCCACCATGTTGCCCGCGGTCACGATGCGCCCGTTGATGTGGGCGCGCGAGGGGCTGCCCTGGTAGACGCCGCGTATCACAAAATCGGATACAATGCGGCGGAAGGCGATGCTCGGCCTGCCCGTGGTGCGGATGCTGGAGTCGGTGGCGACCACTCCGGGTGCGATGTTGGAATAGCCCGTGCCGCTCGCCGGCTGCGCGGCCGGTGTGCCCGGGTCCGTGGGGGCGGTGGCCGGAGCCTGGGGAGTGGCGCGGAGCGGGAAGCCTCGGTCGGCGGGGAGATCGCGGCCTTCGAGGATGTTGTCCGCGCGTTCCTGCTCGATCGAGCGGCGGGCTGAGATGGAGTCCTGCGCCTTGCCGATCAGCTTGGAGGGGATGTGGGCGATGCTGTCGTCCGCCTTGCCCTGCTGGGGGCCCGGGGCGGGCTGGGGGGCGGGTGCCGTGGGGGCGCCCGACTCGGCCGGCTTGGCGGCGGGAGCGGCGCTTTGCTGCTTGGGGGCCGGCGGCGGTGGCTCCGGCGTGTTCAGGTATTGCCAAACAAAATAGCCGCCCGCGGAGAGCAGGAGCACGATCAGCACGAACACCAGGAGCACGCTGACCTTGAGGGCCTTCACGCCTGCCGGTGCCGCGTCCGGGACTGCCGGTGCGGGCATGTTGAGGCGTTCGGTGGGCTTGAAATGCGGGACCTTGGGCTTCGGTGCGGCCGGAGGCGTGGTAGGGGCAGGATTGAACGGGGGCGGGGGCCTCTTGGCGCCCGGAGGAGTGGCTTCGGGGGGGGGCGCAGGCATCCTCGGTTCCATCGGGGGAACGGCTTCCGGCAAGGGGGCTGGTCCGGGCGCGGGCGCAGGGCTGTTGGCCACCACCGCGGCCGGGGCGGGAGAGACGGGGACAGCGGGAGCTGCGGCGGGCGGGGGCGCCGGGGGCACTTCCGTCAGGAAGGCGGGAGGCACTCCCTCGGGATGGGGATGCAGGGTCGGGGGGACCTTCGCGGTGAGCTTCAGGCCCTTGGGGGCGGCAGATTCGGTCGAGGCTGCGGTTTCCTCCGGGGCACCTGAGGGTGAGCCGGGTGCGGCCCCGGCTGCGGCGGCCGGGTCGTTCTCCTTGGAGCGCAGGCGAAGTCGGGAGCTCGAGTCGGTGGCCTGTTCAGGGGGCGCTGGGGGAACACTCGGTGCCGGGGCCGGAACGGGGGGCGCTGCCACGACGGGCGGTGGCGTGGGCGCGACCGGGCTGGGGGGAGGGAGGTCAGCCGTCGGTGGCGGGGTGGCGGCACGAAGCTTGAAGGCGATGGGGGCGGAGGCCGCCTGCTTTTCATCCGCTGACTGCACGGGCGGTGGCACGGGTGGGGGCGCACTCGGCTGCGCCACTTCCGGCTCACTCCTGAGGCGTGGCTTCAGACGCAGCTGGGGTTGCTGGGGGGCATCGCTCATTGATCTTATTAGGAACGAAATGCGGAGTTGTTCGAAGCAAAAACGTGGGAAAAGTGAACAATGGGGGGCCCCCCGCGGAACTTTTCCGTGGAGCTTTCTTCATGTACGGCCCTTCAAAGGCGTGACTTAAGCGGCCTTTTCTGGTTGGCACTCTCGAGCATGATTTCGCGTTTTCTCATTGTAGTCCTTTTTGCCCTGGCAGTCCTCGGAACCAGTGGCTGCTTCAGCTTCGGCCGCAAATCCAAGGAGCCCAAGCCCGCCAAGGAGCCCAAGATTTCCAACACCCCCGTTGCCGACATGGAAAAGGACTTCCGGCAGCGCTGGGTGGCGCAGCGTGCCGCCGAGCTGACCGCCAAGGGCGTCGATGCCGCCGAGGCACAAGCCCGCGCCGCCGCCGACTTCGCCGAGGCCTTCAGGTACACCAAGCCCGGCAAATAAGCTCCTCCCAAGCCAATAGGTTCGGGTTTTGCCCCGAGCACCCAAAGGGAAGCCGAGGGGCGTTTTCCACAACTCCCTGCAACACCGGGAGGCGCCTCTTCCTGCCATCCTCCTTCTCACGCTTGTTCCCCCCATGGCCTCCGAGCCTCCTGTGACACCTTCCCCCAAGCCGCTTGCACCGAGCGAAGTCGAGGTGAGCGAAGTCGAGGTGAACAAACCCGAAGCGGGCAAAATCGAGGTGAGCGAAGCCGATCTGGCTGCCGCCTCCCGAGCCCGTCGCATTTTGTATCTTTTGATGCTCGCGGGAATACTGCTTCCACCTCTACTTTTTTTCGTGCTCAACCAGGCTCCCTGATCCCTTTCGGGGCGGTTTCCGAGCGTGCTTCCCCCCTTTTACCCCGTGCAAAAGACCCTGCATGTCATCCGTGCCCTGTTTGTGCTGTTCTGCGCACTCGGCGGTTGGCTGGTGTGTTATGCCGTCGTGGATTGGGACGAGTATCGCGGCCTTGGCTTTGTCGTCGGGCTTCTGGTCGGCAGCCTCGTCGTCCTGGTCGATCTCCTCCTGAAGGGCTTTTCCCTGCGCGGCCTCTCTGCGATCACCTTCGGTCTGGGCATCGGCACCCTCGTCTCCTGGTTCATCACCAGCTCCCCGTTGTTCGCTTTCGGCGATCCCGCCCTGATTCACCTGAGCCGCATGACGCTCTTCATCGTGGTCACCTACCTGTGCACCGTGATCGCCCTGCGCGGCAAGGATGAGTTCAACATGATCATCCCCTATGTGCGTTTCGTGCCCCAGGAGGTGGAGACGCCGCTGGTGATCATCGACACGAGCGTCCTGATCGACGGTCGCATCGCCAAGGTCTGCGAGAGCGGCTTCCTGCCCGGCTCCCTCGTCATCCCCCAGTTTGTCCTCAACGAGCTGCAATCCGTGGCCGACTCCCAGGAGCCCCACAAGCAGGCGCGCGGCCGCCGCGGGCTCGACATCCTCAACGAGCTGCGCCGCGTCAAGCACATCGACATCCGCATCGTGGAGAGCGACGTCTCGCGCCGCGGTGATGTGGATGCGAAACTGGTCTTCCTGGCGCAGTCCATGAAGGCCCGCCTGCTCACGCTCGACTACAACCTCGCCAAGATGGCGGAGTTTCACGGCGTCGCCTGCCTCAATCTCGGTTTCCTTTCCAAGGCGCTGATGCCCGAGCTCGTCATCGGGGAGCACGTCGAGGTGGACCTGGTCAAGGGGGGCAAGGAGGAGGGTCAGGCCATTGGCTACCTCAGCGACGGCTCGATGGTGGTCGCCAGCCAGGCTCGCAATCAGATCGGCAGGCGTGTCGTCGTGGAAATCGCGAGCGTGCTGCCCTCCGCCGGTGGCAAGATGGTGTTTGCCCGTTACCTTCGCCCCGCCGAGTGACGGGCCCTTCCCCTTCCCCATGCCCACCGATGAGTCACGTTACCTGGGCTCCCTCCTGGGCCTCGCTGCCGCCGATGCCCTCGGCACCACTGTCGAGTTTTCCGCGCCTGGGAGCTTTCCTCCCCTGACCACCATCGTGGGTGGCGGTCCCTTCAACCTCGAGAAGGGTGAATGGACGGACGACACCTCCATGGCACTGTGCCTGGCGGAAAGCCTGATCTCTCGTGGCGGCTTCGATGCGCGCGACCAGATGGAGCGCTACGTCCGCTGGTATCGCCAGGGGCACCTCAGCAGCAATGGCCGCTGTTTTGACATCGGCAACACCTGCCGTTCCGGCCTGCAGCGTTTTGTGCACACGGGCAACCCGTTCTCCGGATCCACCGACCCGCACATGGCGGGCAACGGCAGCCTCATGCGGCTCGCCCCCGTGCCCCTGTACTTTGCGTGGGACCCCGAGACCGCGATCCGGCTCGCCGGGGAGAGCTCGCGCACGACACACGCGGCGCCCTGCTGCATCGATGCCTGCCGCTATTATGCCGGTCTGATCGTGGGGGCGCTCAGGGGCGAGACGAAGCAGGCACTGCTGGCGCCGTTCTACAGTCCTGTCCCGGGCCTCTGGCAGCGCCAGCCCCTTTGTCCCGAGGTGGCCGCCGTCGCCGCCGGCAGCTTTGCGGTGAAGCATCCGCCCGAGATTCGCGGCACCGGCTACGTGGTGCAGGCCCTGGAGGCGGCGCTCTGGGCCTTCCACCATTCGCGCAGCTTCGAGGACGGCGCCCTGCTGGCGGTGAACCTGGGGGAGGATGCCGACACCACGGGGGCGATCTATGGCCAGCTCGCGGGTGCCTATTACGGGCTGGATGCGATCCCGGATGACTGGGTGGCTTGCCTGGCACACCTGGAGCTTCTCGAGGATTTTGCGGAGAAACTTTACGAGGGTAGCCGCAAGCCCGGCGTGCCGCAGGAGCCGGGGCATTCAACCTGGGTGCCCTTTGCCCTGCCCGAGCGGGAGGCGGCCGTCTCGCGCAAGGCCCCGCTGCGCACCGCCCCCCTCAAGCTCTATGAGGTCGTGCCCGGCAAGTTCCTGGCCGGCGAATACCCGGGCGATCGTTACCAGGTGGGCGCCGAGGCCAAGGTGGACTGGCTGCAGAAGGCCGGCGTGACCCTGTTTGTCGACCTCACCGAGAGTGCGGACGGGCTCACGCCCTATCAATCCCTGCTGACCCAGGCGCGCCATGTGTCCTTCCCGATCGTCGATCTGTCCGTGCCCCGTTCGCCCGAGCACACGCGGGCCATCCTGGACTGCATCGACGCGGAGATCGCGCGGGGCGGCTGCGTGTACCTGCATTGCATGGGCGGGGTGGGGCGCACTGGCACGATCGTGGGGTGCTGGCTGGCGCGCCACGGCGATGTCGGCGAGGCCGCCTTCGAGGCACTTCAGGTCCTCTGGGCCAAGTGCCCCAAGTCAGTCTGGCGCTGTTCTCCCGAGACTGACGAACAGTCGCGTTACCTGATGAGCTGGGAGGGCTGAGCGTGAGGCCGCCGCTGGGCGGCGCGAAGGCTGGTGGACCTGATCGGGATCAAACCGACGACCTCTTCATTGCGAACGAAGCGCTCTATCAACTGAGCTACAGGCCCATGCAGTCGAGGCATTGATCTGTGGCATGCCGCGGCGGGAGTAAACAAGAAAAAGTGAAATTCAGGAGCCTGCCGACGGGGCTAAGCAAGCGTCACTTTTCGCAATTGTTGCAGGTTTGAAAAAAGCGTGTGCCCTCCGGGTGGGCACGAAGAATGCTATTGAAAGCTGCCTACCGTCACAGATATACAAAAGAGGTCAGCGAAACCTATCCAACGAAGGACAAGACATGAAGAAGCTTACGAGCAAAGAGGCCAAGCCTGCAGCCCCCGCCAAGGCAGCGTCAGCGACCACGCCTGCGGCACCCAAGGGTGCCGCCAAGCCGGCCGCACAAAGCAAGACAGCTGCAGCTGAGGTGAAGCCCGCCAAGGCAAAGGCAGCAGCCAAGAAGCCTGCTGCACCCGCAGCCCCCGCCGCAGCGGAGGTCGTCAAGGCCCCGGCAAAAGCCAAGGCTCCCGCCAAGGCCAAGGCCCCTGCCGTCAAGGTCGCCGCTCCCGCGGTGAAGCCCGAGGGCGCACCTGCCGTCAAGGCAGCCGCCGTGGAATCCCTTCCCACCACCGTGCTCATCGCCCAAGTCGACGTCGGCTTCGGCAACACGCTCGTCGTCCGCGGCGAAGGTGGCGGCCTGAGCTGGGACAAGGGGCTCGCCATGGAAAACCTCAGCGCCACCCAATGGCAGCTGACCCTCCCGGGCACCACCACCCCCGTCGTGTTCAAGTTCCTCATCAACGATGAGCGCTGGAGCATCGGCGACGACTACGTGGCCGTCCCCGGCAGCACCTCCTCCCTGGTGCCCCTGTTCTAAGTCAGCCTGCGTCCCTTTCCGAGGCGGCCCGTTGCGCGTGTGCGCCGGGGCCGCCTTTTTTGTGCCGACAGGGTGCGTGCCCCCTGCCCGAGCCAGCCCGAGCCTGGCCCAGCCTCCTGTCCGCGCGCCTTTCCTGCAGGGCCTGTGACGTGCCGCGAGCGGTCCGGTCTTTTTCCTCCCTACCAGCCCCACTGGCGCTTGATGCGCAGGGGCTGGTACAGCTCGGGCGAAAGCTCCTGGATGAACTGGCTGGGCGAGAGCAGCGTGGCCGGCCCGCCCTTCGTGTTCACCTTCGGGTAGCAAAGGTAGAGCTCGTCGCGCGCACGCGTCACCGCCACGTAGAACAGGCGGCGCTCCTCCTCGATGTCGCCCGCCTCGATGGCGCGGCGCAACGGGAACATGCCCTCCGCGAGCCCGATCAGGAAGACCGCCGCGTACTCGAGACCCTTCGACTGGTGCACCGTCGTCAGGCGCACCGCGTCCTCGGCGGCCTCGACCGAGCGGTCGCTCGTCTCGGAGTTGAGCAGCATGATCTGCGAGAGCATGTCCTGCATTTCATTGAAGCGGGCGGCGAAGCCGATGAGCGACTTCAGGTCGTCCATGCGCGACACGTAGTTCGCATAGGCGCCCTTCAGGTAGTCGCCATACCAGCCGTCCAACGCGCGCTCGACCGCCTTTTGGGGGCGCTCGCTGCGCATCGATTCCGACACCTGCTGGAGCGAACTCGTGAAGTGCTCCCAGTCGTCCTTGGAATCCTTCGGCACCTTCGACTTCACGTCGTCCGTGCCGAGCACGTCGACCAGGTCCTTCTGCAGGAGGCGGGCGAGCTCGGAGGCCGCCGCGTGGATTTTCTGGGCGCCCTTGTCGCCCACTTTCGGGAGCAGGCAGACGAGGCGGTTCCAGGCCATCACGTCGGTCGGGTTGTACACGAAGCGCAGGAGCGACACCAGGTCGCGCACATGGGCCTGCTCGAAGAACTTCACGCCCGAGGTGATCTGGTAGGGGATCTGCATCTTCGAGAGCTCGAGCTGGATGTCGAGGGCCTGGAAGTGCGCGCGGTAGAGGATGGCCACGTCGGAGAGCGAACAGCCCTCGTCGAGGAGTCCCTTGAGGCGCTGGATGATGAACTGGGCCTGTTCGCGCGAGTCCATTGACTGCACGACGTAGGGCTTCTCGCTGTTGGGGCGATGGGCCTTCAGGTTCTTCTCGAAGTGGCGGCCGCGCGGCTGGGCCTCGAGCACGCCGTTGGCGAGGGCGAGGATCTGCGGGGTGGAGCGGTAGTTCGTCTCGATGCGGTGGATGACCGTGCCCGGGTGGCGGTCCGGGAAGGTCATGATGTTCTCGAAATTCGCGCCGCGCCACGAGTAGATGCACTGGGCGTCGTCGCCCACCGCCATCACGCGGTGGTGCGTGCCGATGGCGTCGACGATGGCCGACTGCAGCGTGTTGGTGTCCTGGTATTCGTCGACGAGGACGTGGCGGAAGCGGTGAGTGAAGTAGGCGGCGACGTCGGGGCACTGCTGCAGCAGGCGCAGCCAATGCTCGAGCAGGTCGTCGTAGTCGAGCACGTTGGCCTCGAGTTTCTTCTCGGCGTATTTCCTCGCGAAGGTCTCAATGCGCTCGGTGAAGTCGAAGTACTGGGGGAAGTTGTCCTCGACCGTGGCGGCGATGCTCTGCTGGGTGTTGCGCGA
This sequence comes from Opitutaceae bacterium, assembly GCA_023265535.1. Lineage (GTDB taxonomy): Bacteria > Verrucomicrobiota > Verrucomicrobiia > Opitutales > Opitutaceae > MWDT01. Next base: position 3,817 of record JAHFTI010000045.1, on the reverse strand, counting down.
AAGGGAAATCACCTCGTGCAGCGGGCCGGGGCGCGGGTGGGTCTTGTCCTTGAAGAAGCCCTTGTCGACCGCCTCCACGGCGTCTCGCAGGAGGTCGTCGGCCTCGTCGGCGTCGAGGATGGTGAAGTTGCGGGGCAGGCCGATGGACTCGCCGTACATGCGAAGGGCGCGGTGGCCGATGGAGTGGAAGGTGCCGCCCCAGAAGCGGCCTGGGGCCACGCCGGTGAGTTCCTGCACGCGCTGGAGCATCTCCTTGGAGGCCTTGTTGGTGAAGGTGAGCAGGAGGATCTCGCCCGGGGGGACGCCCTTCGAGAGCAGGTAGGCCACGCGGTAGGTGAGGGTGCGCGTCTTGCCCGAGCCGGCGCCCGCGAGCACGAGCAGGGGGCCGGGCTCCGCGGTGACGGCTGCGTATTGCTCGTCGTTGAGTTCGGCGCGGAAGTCGATCTGGGGGACGCCCTCGTCGGACGCGTCGTTTTGGTCGGGAAAATCCATGGGTGTGGCTCGGGAGGGAAACTTGAGCTGCCGAAATGCAAAGCGGAAGGATGAAGTGGGCTTGCAGGCAGGAAACTCGCCGTCACAGTGCGCAGGCATCATGACGCGTTTGCCCCGGCGTGTAATCGTTTGCCTTTGGCTGTGTTGTATCCTTGCAGGACTTGGCCTGGAAACTCAGGCCGGGTCCGTGACCGTGACCGCGTCCGAGACCGCCCGCCCGGTGTTCAACGGGGCAACGGCCTTTTCCGTGAGCGGCCGGCAGCTGCTGAAGGGGGGCGCCGCCTTCCAGGTGCGCGGGGTCTGCTACCATCCGCGCCCCATCGGCATGGAGACGGCGGCGATGCCGACGATGGGCGATTTCTGCGGACCTGCCTTCTCGGCCCTGCATGCCCGCGACCTGCCGCGCCTGCGCTCCATGGGGGCCAACGTGGTGCGTGTGTACGGCTGGGCGCCGGGAGTGGACCACAAGGCTTTCCTCGATGCCTGCTACAACGGGGGCGTCGACCCCATTCACGTGATCGTGAACCTCTGGATCTGGGAGCAGACCGACTGGTCCGACACGGCGGCGGTGGACGCCCTGTGCACGCAGTTCGCCGCGCTCGAGGATTGGCTCGCGGGGCATCCAGCGGTGCTGGCGGTGGCGCTGGGCAACGAGGTCAACCTGGTGACGCCCGCGGGGAAAGCCGCGCCCAACGGCGCAACGGTCGCCTACTGGAAGGCGATGGAGCGCGTGGCGGCTGCGGTCAAGGCGCGCAATCCCGCGCGGCTGGTGACGGTGCCCACCAACGATGCGCTGGCCCACGTCGCCGTGGCGGAGGCCCACGTGCCCGGCATCGATTTCTGGAGCCTGCAGCTGTACCGCGGCGACGGCTTCGGCAGCTTCTTCGCGGACTACGGGGCGCTCTCCACGAAGCCCGTCGTGCTGACCGAGTTCGGCATGGACGCCTACGACCATGCCGCGGGCGCCGAGTATCCGAACAATGGATACAGGGCGGGGCAGGCGCTCGGCTCGCTGTGGCAGGGCATCGTGGCGGCGCGCGCGGTCTGCGCGGGCGGCTGCGTCTTCGAGTATTCGGACGAGTGGGGCAAGGTCGGCGGCGCGGGCACGAGTGCCTGGACGCATGACGCGGGCGGCTTCGCGCACCCGGGTTTTCCGGACGGCTGGATGGACGAGGAGTGGTGGGGCCTGTTTGCGGTCTCGAGGGCCGAGGGGGCTCCCGATGTGCCTCAGCCGCGTGCCTCGGTGGGCGTGCTGACGGCGCTATGGCAGGCTGCTGCCGCGGCGGAGGGGCGTGGCGACGACCCTCGCCTGATCAACCTTTCCACGCGCGCCCGGGTGGGGGAGGGCGAGGAGCTGTTTGTGGCGGGCTTCATCGTGCGCGGCACGGCACCGCGCCTGCTGCTGGTGCGGGCGGTCGGCCCTCATCTGGCCTCCTTCGGCCTGAGGACGGCGCTGGCCGATCCGCGCCTGGACATCGATTCCCTGATGCCCGAGTGGAACGGCACGGTCACCCGGCGCGTGGCTTCCAACGACAATTGGGAGGAGGTGGCCAATCCCGACCCGCTCAAGGCGGCGACGGCCAGCCATACAGGTTTTGGCTTCAAGGCCGGTTCGAAGGACGCCGCGTATCTCGGGCTCTTCGCCCCAGGCAGCTACACGGTGACGGTGTCGGGAGTGAACGGCTCCACCGGCGTGGCGCTGGTGGAGGTCTACGAAATACGTTAAGGATCAATTGTTAAAAATGCGTAGAAGTCCGGCTTGTGGGAACGTTTTCTCAGCTATTACTTTGAAGGACCAAGATTTTATGACTGGATTCCAACATTCCTTTCAGGCCGCCTTCTGGGTCAGCCCGCATCAGACCTAATCCAGTCCATTTCCCCTTCCATGGTCTTCTTCTCCTCCAAGCCCGCCATTCCTCCGGAGGCCAAGCCTGTGCAACAAGCCCCCGCCAGTGCCCTGGCTCCGCGCAGGATACGCGTTCTGGTTTTGGATCCGGATCCCGAGACGGTGAAGCTCATGAATGCGCTCATGGTCAAGGAGCCGCCGGTCTGCGCCATTTTCTGTTCGAGCGCCAAGGACCTCACGGACCGTCTCGGCAAGGAGGTGGACGACGTGGTGTTGCTCGACCCCAAGCCCCTTCAGGCCGAAGGGTTCACGCTGCTGGAGCTGCTCAAGTCGCGGTATCCCGCGATCCTGCGTTTTGTGCTTTCCGGTGAGGACGGTTCCGATGTGACCAAGCGCGCCGTGCGCCTGGCACACCAGTTCCTGCCCAAGCCCGGAGATGTGAACCTGCTGCACCGGCTGGTGGTCGAGGGTATCGCCAGCATGGCGAGCATCCGCAGCCCCAAGGTGGTGGAGACGCTCAGCCGCCTCGAGGCGGTCCCCTCGCGCAAGGCCAATTTCGCCGAGTTCATCCGCCTGCTCTACGACGAGAACGCGCCGCTGGAGAAGATCTGCGCCTCGCTCGCCAAGGAGCCGGGCATGAGCGCCCGCCTGCTCAAGATCTCGAACTCCCCGATCTTCGGCAAGGCCGGCTCCATCGAGACGCTCGAGGACGCGATCGGCCTGCTGGGCATCAACCTGGTGGTCTCGATGGCGGTGGCGCACAAGATGTTCGCCGTGGAGGTGCCCAGCCCCGTGAGCCGCCTTGAGGTCGAGCCGCTGTGGGCGCATTGCATCCGTGTCTCGATCATCGTGCGTAAGGTCGGCAACCACCTGCGCCTGGGCAAGGGCATCATCCGCGATGCCGCCACGGCCGCGATCCTGCACGACATCGGCAAGCTCGTCCTGGCCTATTCGCTGCCCGAGGGCTATGCGGCGGCCTGTTCGCGGGCCCATGCGGACCAGATGCCCGTATGGCAGGCGGAGTATGCGATTTTTGGCAATCACCATGCCAGCGTCGGTGGCAGCCTGCTGAAGCTCTGGGGCCTGCCCCAGGGCGTCGTGCAGGCCGTGTCCATGCACCACACCCCGCACTGCAGCGGCGAGACGACCCCCGGGCCGGCCACGCTCCTGCACATCGCCGACGCCATCTCCTATGGCAGCGACACTGCCAGCGCGCCCTGCCTGCTGGACGGAGAGCACCTGCGCAGCGTGAAGCTGCCCGAGATGCTGAACTATTGGCTGCCGCTCGCGCCCAGCGAGTGAGCGTTCCGAAGGGGGCCGAAGGAGGGGGCCGAAGGGGTCACGCTTTCGTTCCGAAGGGGTCACGCTTTACCTTTTACCCGCAACCGGGCACTCCCGGTTGCGGGTAAAAGGTAAAGCGTGACCCCTTTGTCTCAGACCTTTGTCTCAGAGCGCGTGTAGTGCCGACTTGGATACGGC
>JAHFTI010000044.1 GCA_023265535.1 Opitutaceae bacterium | reverse complement strand
CGCAGAGAAGATAGGCGAGCATGAGCCCGCCCACCATCAGCGACAGCGACAATCCCATGTAGAGCATCGTCCGGCGCCCCGTCTGCACGCGCGGCTCCTTCAGGATGGGCAGGCCGTTGCTCACCGCCTCGATGCCCGTGAAGGTGCACGCGCCCATGCTGAAAGCCTTCAGCAGCAGGGCCAGCAGCCCGAACACGCCCACCTGGCTGCTCACCAGGCCCACCTCACGCACCGTGGCACCCGCCACCGCCCCCAGCTCCGTCGGATGCGAGAAAAGGGCATAGCCCAGGGCCAGCGCATGCGAGCCCACGAACAGGAAGAACACCGGCGTCCACAGCATCACCTACTCCCTCACGCCGCGCAGGTTGAGCACCGTCATTCCCATTACGCCGAGCAGGGAAAAGGGAAACTTCCACGCCAGCCACTCCGGGGGAAGGATGCTGAAGAGTGCGTCGGCAGCACTCGCCACGGAGAGCGTGATCGTGAGCACATAGTCGATGAGCAGAGCGCTGCCCGACACCACGCCGGCGGCGGGGCTGAGCAGCTTGCTCGCCACCAGGTAGCCGCCGCCACCGGACGGAAAGAGGGCGATGATCTGCGAATAGCTGGCGCAAATCACGAAGATCGTGAGCACCGTCATGAGTGCGACGAGCAGGCCCAGGTGAGGGTTGCCGCCCAGCGCGCGGAAAGCCCCCTCGGGGCCGTAGCAGGAGGAGGAGAGGCCGTCCGCCCCCAGCCCCACCCAGGCGAAGACAGCGGTCAGCCAGAACTTGTGGAAGAGGGTGTGGTCATCGAGCGAGCGCGCCTTGCCGAGGATAAGCGATTTGAAGGACATGAAAGATCCGTGTTGGAATATGGGATACGGCGGGCCCCGCGTCGGGGGCCCGCCAGGTCACTGACTCCGCTTGGGGCCGGCTCAGCCGGCCTTCGCCTCCGATTGGTTCTGCCTCACGAGCAACCCGAGCATGGCGTCCACCAGGCCGGAACCACCCGTCGCCCCCGTGACGGAGACATCGGGCACCACGCGCACGCCGCGCTCACCCACGGTCTGCATGAGCTGCAGCAGCGTGTAGGAGGAGGCACCCAGCGCCTCCACGCCAGCGCGATAGGCCAGCGCATGCGCGGCGCCTGTGGCGCGGATCGACTCCGCCTCGCCCGTGGCGCGCAGCTTGGTGGACTCCGCCTCGCCGTTCGCCTTGCGCACCGCCGCCTGCGCCTGCAGCTCCGCGATGCGCACGCCCTGGTCGGCGCCGACCATCTGCAGCTGGATGTCTGCCAACGCCGTGGCCTTCACCAGCTCCTGGCGCTGCCTCTGGGCCTCCTCCTGGATGCCGTAGGTCTTCTTTTCCTCCTCGGCGATCTTTCGGTCCGTCTGGGTCTTCATCAGCTCGGCCGGCGGCGTGATGTCGCCGATCAGCGTGTCGATGGCCTGCACGTCGTAGGCGCCGATCGCGGTGCGGATATGCTCGGCCGCCTCGGTCTGGCGCCCGCTGCGCGCGCCCAGGAAATCCAGGACCGTGTAGTTCTGGGCCGAGTTGCGGAAGTAGTTTCCGACGATCGGCTGCAGCACATGGTCCACCAGGTTCTGCATGGACCCCACACGCGAGATCACCTTCGGGGCGTCAAGCGCCGCCACGTGGATGATCTGGGACACGTCGAGGTTGAACGCAAAGCCGTCGCGCGAGCGCACGGTGATCGAGTTGAGCTTGGCGTCGAAGTTGTGCGCCTCGGTGCGCGTGGCCCAGTTGAGCACGATGTTCGTGGTCGGCAGGGTCTCGACGCGCATGATGCGCGGGTTGACCGGGTGCTTGCCCGGGTAGAGGGGGCTCACCCACACGCCCTTGTGGCCCACCGGCACCAGGTCGCCATGCTTGAAGTCCAGGCCGCTGACGTCCTGGTGCGGCTTGCCGAAGAAGGAGATCACCACGCCCACGCTGCCGATCGGTATCGAAAGCATGGATACAGGCTCCACCTGCACGAACCAGGGGTTCAGGTTCCACGAGCCCGAGAGCAGCACCTGCTCCTGCAGGCCCCTCCTGCCGCCCGCCTCCAGGAACGATTGCGCGTCCTGGAAGTTGTCATGGCCCGGGATGGCCGGGCCGGCGATCTCGCCCTGCTCGATGGGCGTGCCATCGAGCGTGGTCACCACGCCCACCATGTCGGGCGAGATGAAACGCACGCGCAGGTCCTCGGTGCGCATGCCGTGCTCGTCGGCATTGGCCGCGGTCACCACGTGGAAGAGCGCGGGATTGATGCGGTAGGTGCCCGCCGTGAGGAAGCCCAGCTGGCGGCCCTTCTCGCCGCCGTTCAGCAGGAAGGCGCGCGCATTCTGGAAGGCGTCGCACGGGACGACCTTGCCCAGGATGCGATCGGAGGGGATCAGGGCGCCGGCCTCGGCAAGCACCAGCGCGATCTCGCCCGCGGGCACGATCAGCACGGGCGCACGCAGCACCCTGTATTGCCAGCTCCAATACGCGAAATGCACGCCAGGGGCCAGCGTGTCGGCCTGGTAGCCGGCCTCGCCCTCCAGGGCGATGAACTGCCCCGCGGGCAGCGAGCGCGACGCGAACTTCTTCACGACGACACCCACCTCGTTCTCGCGGATGAGCACGAGGCCAAGGAAGAAGGGGGCCGCACAGGCACCCAGCCCGGCGAGCAGCAGGACCTCAAACCACCCCGCCGCCAGGACAAAGGGCAGGACGATGCCGAGCACGGCCGCCAGCAGGAGGACAAGGCGTGCCGTGCCGCGCGGGCGTGCCAGGGCACATCCCAGGACGACGAGGCCGAACGCAAGGACAGACAGGTGCGCAAGCAGGGCAAGGCACCCGGCGATGGTGATGACCGGATAGGTCATGGACATAATCTCCGATGATAAGGCCACGGCGGCGCACGGTGTTCCCGCGCCCCACAGGGGCCTGGTTATACGGGGAGACCTTGGAGACCATCGAAGGACGGCTCTAGTGGATCACCCTCCCATTGTGCCGACGAAGTTAGCTGACGGGCTGGGCCATGGAAGTGGCCTGCTTCGCGGTTGCCCGCGTCACTGCGCCCCACCCCCGTTTTACCGGGGAAATTGGGTCCTCCGCGCAAACGCCCAGGAAGGAGCGTCCGCTTAGGCTGCGGTCCAAAGAACGCGGCCATTATCACCTGCTTTTTAATAAAGCACAATAACTAGGAATTGGAACCATCTCCAATAAAGCGCTATAGAAATCTTTTGATAGTCCCAGCTAGGTTTTCGACCTCCACCCTGATCCCGGCGCTTTTCTTGCGCCCGCGCTTGCCGCCATGGCCTGCGCCCCCAAGCTGCCCGCACCCCACCATGTCGTCGCCCACCCCGGCCCGCACCGACTCCCTCCGTACCCTCAGCCCAGGCCAATGGCGCACCGGCATCGCCGCCTGGCTCGGCTGGACCTTCGACGGCCTGGAACTCCACCTCTACACGCTCGTTGCCACGCCCCTCGTCGTGCAACTGCTCGACGCCGCCTCGCCCGCCGATGCTGCGGTGAAGGAGAAGACCGCCTACATCCAAGCCGCCTTCCTGGTGGGCTGGGCCGTCGGCGGCGCCTTTTTCGGCCGCATCGGAGACCTGATTGGCCGCAGCCGCGCCCTCGCACTCACCATCCTCACCTAGGCCCTCTGCACGGGCCTCTGCGCCGTCTCGCAGACCTGGTGGCAGCTGATGCTCTTCCGCTTTGTCGCCGCCCTCGGCATCGGCGGTGAATGGGCAGTCGGCGCCTCCCTCCTCGCCGAGACCTGGCCGCGCTCCTGGCGCCCCTGGATCGCCGCCGTGCTCCAGACGGGCGTAAACGTGGGCATCCTCTTCGCCGCTGCCGTGGTCCATGGTCTCGCCTCCCTGCCCTTCCACATTCCAGAACGCTATGTGTTCCTCATCGGCGTGCTGCCCGCCCTGATGGTTTTCTGGATACGCCGTCGCGTGCCTGAACCGGAGACCTGGACCCAGGCGGAACACGCCACCGTCAAGCCGCGCGTCTCCGACCTCTTCAGGGGAGCCCTCGCCAGCATCACCGCCCGCACCACCGCCGTCTGCGCACTCAGCCTCTCCGCCTGGTGGCTCTTCGTGTTCTGGCACTCACAGCACCTGCGCCAGCTCCTCGGCGCCGAGGGCCTCCCGCGCGACCTCGTCACCCAGAAGATCACCGCAGCCTTCTTCTGCATGATCGCCGTCTCCATCGCGGGCAACTTCATCGCCGGCGCCCTCGCGCAGCGCCTCGGGAACCGCCTCGCCATCACCCTCATGCTCGCCGCGCTCTGCGCCTCCATGGTGGGCGCCTACGGCGTGCCGCGCGACTTCGCCTCTCTCGCCTGGTTCTGGATCCCCCTCGTGGGCCTGTTCTCCGGCGTCTTCGGTCTCTTCACCATGTACCTGCCGCCGCTTTTCCCCACGCTCCTGCGTACGACAGGCGCCGGTTTCACCTACAATATCGGACGCATCGCCGCCGCCGTCGCCTCCATCGTGTTCGGCTGGCTCGCCCCCGTGAACGACTTCCGCCTCGCGCTGCTCGCAGCCAGCGCCCTCGCCGGCCTCTCCGCCCTGCTGGCCCTCTTCCTGCCAGCCAAGGGGGCAGAGGAGTGAGGTGTCACCAAGGAGGGGTGATCCGCCTCTCGCGCCCTCAGGCGGCGTCTGCGCCATTGCTGCTGGCGCCGGCCTCGCCCTTGGCAGCCTTGCGCAGGGTCGGCCGCTTGCGGCCCGCCACCACGCCGGCATCGATCAGCACCTCGGTCACGTCGTCGCGCTGCGGCAACTCGTACATGACCTCGAGCATGATCTTCTCCATGATCGCCCTCAGGGCGCGCGCACCCGTCTTCAACTCCAGGGCCTGGCGCGCAATCGCACGCACGGCATCGTCGGTGAACTTCAGGCGCACTCCGTCCATGGCGAAAAGCTTCGAATACTGCTTGATGATGGCGTTCTTCGTCTTGCCCATCACCAGCACAAGGTCGTCCTCGGCGAGCGGCTCCAGCACCGAGATCACCGGCAGGCGGCCGATGAACTCCGGGATCATGCCAAAGCGCACCAAGTCCTCCGGCGCGACCGCGCGCATGATGTGCTCGCTGTCCAGCTCCTCGTCCTTCGGGTTCACATGGAAGCCGAGCGAACGCGAACCCATGCGCTTCTTGATGACTTGGTCGAGCCCCACGAAGGCGCCGCCGCAGATGAAAAGGATGTTGGTCGTGTTGACCTGGATGTACTCCTGATTCGGGTGCTTGCGGCCGCCCTGGGGAGGCACATTGCACACAGTTCCCTCGAGGATCTTGAGCAGCGCCTGCTGCACACCCTCGCCCGACACGTCGCGCGTGATGGAGACGTTCTCCGTCGTGCGCCGCGTCTTGTCGATCTCGTCGATGTAGATGATGCCGCACTCGGCCTTCTTCACGTCGAAATTCGCCGCCTGCAGCAGGCGCAGCACCACGTTCTCCACGTCCTCGCCCACGTAGCCCGCCTCGGTCAGCGTGGTCGCATCCGAGATGGCAAAGGGCACATCGAGAATCTTCGCCAGGGTGCGCGCGAGCAAGGTCTTGCCGGAGCCGGTCGGGCCCGCCAGCAGGATGTTGCTCTTCTCCACCTCGACATCACTGAACTCAGCCGAACCCTCCTGCCCCACCTTCACGGAGGCATTGTCGAAGGCCAGGCGCTTGTAATGATTATACACTGCCACGGACAAGACCTTCTTGGCGTGGTCCTGCCCGATCACAAAGTCATCCAGCGTCTTCTTGATCACGGACGGCTTCACCAGGCGGAAGGCGGGCTTGTTGTCCGCCATCACCGCAGGCTTAACCTCCCTGTCAATGATCGTCTTGCACACATTCACGCACGCGTCGCAAATATAGACGCCGGGGCCTGCAATGATCTTCTTCACCTCGGCCTGGGACTTGCCGCAGAAGGAGCACAAGGTCATGCGTGAGGACTTCGCCATGGTGATAGATTCGTTTTCTCAGCGTTCGGAGTCGAGGACGGAATAAGCCGGGCACTGCATCGGCACAAAAAAGTCGCGAATGAATTGCGCTTATGGGCCTTTGCGCAGCAAAAAGGCCTGCCAGGGCAATAAACCCGGACAGGCCTTGCAAAGAAACGGGACCACTCAGGCTACACCGGGAACGGCGAGCTTCTGGGCTTCGCGCGTGGAACTGACCACATGGTCGACGAGGCCGTAGGTCTTGGCTTCCTCGGCGCTCATGTAGTAGTCGCGATCGCTGTCCTTCTCCACGGACTCGACGGTCTTGCCGGAGTGCTTGGAGATGATCTCATTGAGCGTGCGGCGCCAGCGCAGGATTTCCTTCGCGGCAATCGCAATGTCCGTCGCCTGGCCACCCGCACCGCCCGAGGGCTGGTGAATCATGACACGGCTGTTCGGCAGTGCGAAACGCTTGCCCTTGGTGCCGGCGGCGAGCAGCACGGTCGCCATGCTGGCGGCCATGCCCACGCAGTAGGTCACCACATCGCATTGCAGGAAGTTCATGGTGTCATAGATGGCCATGCCACCCGTCACCACGCCACCCGGCGAGTTGATGTACAGATGGATGTCCTTCTTGGGATCCTCCATCTGCAGGTACAACAGTTGTGCGATGACCGCGTTGGCCACACCATCGTCGATCGGCGTGCCGATGAAGATGATGCGATCCTTTAGCAGGCGGGAATAGATATCCATCGCCCGCTCGCCGCGGCCGGTATTCTCAATGATGTAGGGAACGTAGTAGCTCACGTGCTGTTGGCTCCGAGCCGCAAGGTCAGGCCTTGGGCTGGGCGGTCGTCACGGTAGCCTTGGAAACGAGGAAATCAACCGCCTTGTCGAAAATGATCGAACGCTGAACATTGCGCAGGACCTCACGATCGCTCGTCAGGGTCTTCACAATCTTCTCGGGCTTCTCGCCCGTGCGCATCGTCTCGCGGTAGATGTAGGTGTCGAAGTCACGCTCGACGACCTCGATCTTCTCCTTCTCGGCGATCTTGCTGAGGAGGAACTGGCTCTTCACGCGGGCGGCGGCGCCGACCTTGGCGTTGGCGATGATCGAGTCGCGATCCTTCTCCATCTGCTCCTGGGAAACGCCACGGCGGCTGTTCTCCTGGACGAACTGGCGGACGACCTCCTGGGTCTCCTGCTCAACGAGGCTCTCGGGGAGAGGGAAGTCGACCTTGGCGAGCAGGGCGTCGAGCACCTGACGGCGCTGGGCCTGACGGTTCTGGCCTTCCTTCTGCATCTTCACGTTGTCGCGGATGCTGGCGCGCAGGCCCTCGAGGTTCTCAGCGCGGTTGGCCTTCAGGAATTCCTCGTTGATCTCGGGCAGCACGCGCTCGCGCACTTCCTGGACGTCAACGGTGTACACGGCGGTCTTGCCCGAGAGGGCGGGGACGGCCTTGAAATCCTCGGGGAAGCTGATGGTGACTTCCTTCTTCTCGCCCGCCTTCAGGCCGGACAGCTGCTTGCCGAGGCCGGGGATGATGCCCTCCTGCTCGCCTTCAACCTCTTCCCAGGTCTGGGGAACGGTGCCGTACACCTGGCGGTCGGCGGCGATCTCGGCGATGGGCTTGCCGTCGACGGTGCCGACGTAGGCCATCTTGACGTAGTCACCCTTCTGGGAGGCACGCTCGGCGGTCTTGAATTGGGCGCGCTCGGCACGGATGCCGTCGACAATCGCGTCGATCTCCTGCTCGGTGCAGTCGACTTCGGCCACTTCGGTGGGCAGACCGACGTACTCGGGGAGCTCGAAGGAGGGCTGCACGTCAACGGTGATGGTGACCTTGACCTCCTTGTTGAGGGCGACGCCGTCGTCCTCGAGATTCACCACGGAGGAAATCTGGATGTCCTTGCTGTCCATGGCGGCCTTGTAGGCGGCGCTCACGACCTTCTGCTTGAACTCGCCGTCGATGTCCGAGGCGTAGCGCTTGGCGACCATCGCAGCGGGGGCCTTGCCGGGACGGAAGCCAGGCATCTGGGCCATGCGAACGAACTGGCTCACCACGGCCTTGTGCTCGGTTTCGACTTCGGCGGCGTCAAGGGTGACGACGAGGCTCTTGCGGGTGACGGAAATGTCGTTGATCTGGATGTTCACGGCAGACTTTTCTGAGGGTGATAGGATTGATTAAAACGAGCACCCTTGTGGGGCCGGGGCCTCCGGTCAATGCCGGATTCACATCTGTGTCATTTCTGTGAGGTCTTGTGGCTTGCCCCCCGCCCACCCGCGTTCTTTCCTGCCAGTCCATGCCCAGTTTGCGCCAACTCCTCGCCGAACAGGCCCCGCTCCTGCTCCTGGATGCCGCCTCGGCTCGCATCCAGGTCGGTTTTCTCGGCACGGACCCGTCCGGCTGGCGCTGGCAATGCTCCGCCGAGGAGTCCGGCGTGGGCCTCTTCGAATGCCTCGAGGCGCTTCAGGTCAATCCCCTCGAAGCCAAGGGTTTCCTTTTCTGCGAGGGTCCCGGCTCCATCCTCGGCATCCGCAGCGTGGCCAGCGCCCTGCGAGCCTGGCAGGTGGTCTCCCCGGCCCCGATCTGGTCCTACCGCAGCCTCGATCTCGTGCTCCACACCCTTCCCGATCCGGCTGCCCGCGTGATCGCCGATGCCCGACGCGATGCCTGGCACCTCTCCACGCGCGGCCAGCCCATGCGCCGCACCCCCTCCGCCGAACTGCTGAACTCCGAGGGCCTGCACACACCCGCCCATTTCAGGCAATGGACCAAGCTGCCTCCGGGCATCGTCCCCGCCACGGCCTCCTACGAGCTCTCCGAACTGCTCCCCCGCCTCCTCGACAACGACCTCTTCATGCCCGCCCGGGAGCCCGACGCCTTCCTGCACGAGGAACCCTCCTACGCCACCTGGACCCCGCAAATCCACCGTGCGCCTGATTCGGCCGCCCGGCCGAATCAGCCCTCCGAAGCTCCGCAGGAGCGAAGGACGGGCCCCTCCCCCCTATCCCGGCCGAATCAGCCCTGCAACGCTCCCTAACCCAATCATCGCCCCCCCCCTGCCGCAGCAGCGGCACCCTCCGGAGCTGCTAGGGCAGCGTAGGAGGGCGTCCCCTCTCCCGTCCGTGACCAACCTCTCCAACGCCCGCCTTCCCCTGCGTTGCTGGGCCGAGATCGACCTCGACGCCCTCGAACGCAACCTGCGCCTCATCCGCGCCTCCCTGCCCGGCCACATGCGTTACGTGGCGGTCGTGAAGGCCGACGCCTACGGACACGGTCTCCATCAGGCCTCCGCGGCCCTCATGCACGCCGGCGCCGACCTCTTCGCAGTCGCAAACCTCTCCGAGGCGGCCGCCCTGCGCGAACTCAGCAACGACTGGCCCATCCTGATGCTCAGCCCCGTCATTCCGGACGAGGACCGTTTCCTCGCCGAATACGACGTGGCCGCCACCGTCTCCACCCTCGAGGAGGTCGCCCGCTTCGACGCCGTCGCCCGCTCCGCCAAACGCCCGCTCCAGGTCCACCTCAAGATCGACACCGGCATGGGCCGCCTCGGCGTCTGGCACGAGGAGGCACCCACCCTCTGCGCCGCCATCCTCGCCGCCCCGCACCTGCGCCTCGCCGGCGTCTTCACCCACTTCGCCTCGCCCGACGACGATCCCGCCTTCACCGCCGAACAACGCAGCCGCTTCCTCGCCGCCCTCTCGCGCTGCTCCGGGCTCGACCTGTCCAAGCTCTTTGTCCACGCCGACAACTCCGCCGGGCTGGAGTCCATCGAGATGGCCGGTCCCTTCAACGCCGTGCGCATCGGCCTGCTCCAATTCGGCATCCTCCCCCGCCCCCGCTCCCTGCTCGAGCAGGTGCACACGGAGCCTGTATTCAGTTTCCGGACACGCGTCGGCATCGTGAAGCAGCTTCCCGCCGGCACCGACATCAGCTACGGCCGCACACACACCCTGCGCCGCGACAGCACCGTCGCCATCCTCTGCGCCGGCTACGGCGACGGCATCTCGCGCGCCGCCTCCAACCGCGGCTGGGTGCTCATCCGCGGCAAGCGTTGCCCCGTGCTCGGCCGCGTCACCATGGACCAGACCATCGTCGACGTCACCGAGGTGCCCGGCGTCATCAGCGGCGACGAGGCCGTACTGGTGGGCCGCCAGATGGGAGCCGAGCTCTCCATCATGGAATTCAGCGGCTGGTCCGACACCATCCCCTGGGAAGTGCTCTGCTCGGTCACCAAGCGCGTGCCGCGCGTGTACAAGACCTCGCTGGGGCTCTAGGTGGAAAAACCGTCCACCCGTGTAAGCGCCTCTCCATTGACCTGATGGCACTGATGCGGCTTGCTCGCCTGCCATGAACGCAATGCACGAGATCGACTACAGGATTCATGGCGACGACCTCCAGTTCGTGGAGATCGAACTGGACCCGCAGGAGGCCGTGGTGGCCGAGGCGGGCGGCATGATGTTCATGGATGAGAACATCGAGATGGAGACGATCTTCGGCGACGGTTCAGCCCAGAACAAGGGCTTCCTCGGCGCGCTCCTCGGTGCAGGCAAGCGCCTGCTCACCGGCGAATCGCTCTTCATGACCGTGTTCCAGAACCGCGGCCCGAACAAGCGCCGCGTGGCCTTCGGCGCCCCCTACCCGGGCAAGATCATCGCAGTCAAGCTCTCCGAACTCGGTGGCGAACTCCTCACCCAGAAGGACTCCTTTCTCTGCGCCGCCAAGGGCGTCAGCATCGGCATCGCCTTCCAGCGCCGCATCGGAGCAGGCCTGTTCGGCGGCGAGGGCTTCATCCTGCAACGCCTTCAGGGCGACGGCCTCGCCTTCGTGCATGCGGGCGGCACCCTCTACGAACGCACGCTCGCCCCCGGAGAGGTGCTGCGCGTGGACACCGGTTGCGTGGTCGCCTTCCAACCCACCGTGAACTTCGACATCCAGTACGTCGGCAGCATAAAGACCGCCTTCTTCGGCGGCGAGGGCCTGTTCTTCGCCACCCTGCGCGGCCCCGGCAAGATCTGGCTGCAATCCCTGCCCCTGTCCCGCCTGGCCGACCGCATCGTCGCCGCCGCCGCCAAGACCGGCAAGGGCGGCCGTGAGGAAGGCTCCGTGCTCGGCGGCTTCGGCCGCATGATGGACGGCGACAACCGCTGAACCACACCGGGGACGCCATCTCAATCGCAGCCACTGTCGACTGTCCGCAAACCATTCCCCTCCTCTCCGGGGCGGCCGGGCCTGTTGGTTCGCTGACGCGCCGCGCACCGCCTTTGCGGCACGGCTTGCGGAACTGCGCAATTTCCCTGCTCGCGTTCCCGGCCCCCCCTCACTTTCCTACGGCCTTACTCCCTCATGGCCGTATCCTTGGACACTCCCAGTTTTGCCCTGATCGATGGTGCCCTCTGCAAGTTGAACCGCCGCGGCGGTGTCACCAAGCGGCATCTCCCCCTGGGCAGTGCCGTGGTGGAATTTCGCATCCACGGCGATCGGCTCTACGTGCGCGAGACGGCTGAGGGCTTCCTCTTCGGCATGCCCAACCTGTACTGCCTCGACCTGAATCTTTTCATCTCGTGGCTCGCCGAGTTGCCCGCCCCCGACGATCCCTACGACTCCATCGCCAACGCGGACAACCAAGGCCTGCTTTGCCGCACCGTCAGCGGGCTCTCCTGCCGCATCTCCGCGACCGATGGCAAGGTACTGGGTCCCGTCCTGGTCTGAAACGAGTAGCAGGGAACGAAGGCTCCGTCTCCAGCCCGGCCTTCACTCCGCCGCACGGCATGTGCACTCCCGCCCCCACCCTGCTCCGCCCTGCCTCACTCCTTCAGCGAACCCACGAGCGTGAATTCCTCGCGATCGTGGAAAAGGTGGCGGATGCGCAGGACACTGCAATGGGCGGCAAAGGGTGAATTTCCCTCGCGCAGCTCCCGCAGGAGGGCCACGGCATCCACGCGCCCGAACTTGAGGTTGATCACGAAATGCCTGCACAGGCGGCGCGAGAACCAGGGTTCGACGATGTTGCGCACGACATGGTGGGGATCCTCCACCATGTCACAGAACAGCCAGTCCACGGGCTTTCCCTCGGGCGGGTAATAGCCAAAGGCGTCCTCCATGCGGTGTTCGATGAGCGGATTCGCCAGCGCCCCGCCCTTCAGCGGCCCATTGTCGATCGCGATGACCTTCGCCCCGCGCTTCGCCGCACTGTAGCTCCAGCCGCCGGGCGCCGCGCCCAGGTCCACCACCACCTCGCCCGGTGCGGGCTCGCGGCCAAGCACCAGGTAGGCTTCCTCCACCTTCAGGTAGCTGCGCGAGGGGGCAGCCTCGTCGTCGGCCATGCGGCGCTGCCCGTTCAGCGTGACGGTGCGCGCCACCACGGCTTCCTTGAAATCATTGAACCAGACAAAAAGCCCGCGCTGCTCGCCGCCGCTGCGCGGCAGGTCCGGGGTCGCCAGTTTCGCGATGCGCGACAGGCGCTTCTTGAGCTGCTCACCGAATTCCTTTTCCACCGCACTGATGCGGCGCCCCAGTCCGACGAGCTCCGCCGGGCCATTGAACCAGCAGGGCCACGGGCTCTCGATGCGCTCCCCGCGCAGGCTCTCCAGGAAATAGGCGGCGATCTGGGCCGCCAAGGCGTTGACCGACTCGCCCTTGAGGGCCTTGCCCTCCCCGAAGATCAGGTGCGCGAAGGACAGCTCCGCCAGCGGCCCCTGCAGCTCCGCCCAGCCCGGGCCGGAACGCAGCACGGTCATCCCGGCGGCTTGCGCCTCAAGGCAGAGCATGTTCTCGAATCCGGCTTGGCAGGTCACGATCATGCCCAAACTGGAGCCCCCCCCTCTCTTGACTGCAACCCCTTTTCTCCTTTGCTCCACCCCAGCCATGTCCTCCCTGCCCTCCCTCTTGCCCGTCGTCCCCTTCACCCGCCCCGCGCAGGGTCAGGTTGACATTCCCGGCTCCAAGAGCCTCACCAACAGGGCCCTGCTGCTCGCCGCACTCAGCCAGTCCCGCGTGGACCTCAGCGGCGCCCTCTTCAGCGAGGACACCGAGCTCATGGTGCAGGCCCTGCGCAAGCTGGGCGTCCTCATCGAGGTGAATGGCTCCCTCGTCTCCGTCTCCAAGCAGAGCGCCCTCTTCTCCACCGGCCGCGCCGAGCTCTTCGTGGGCCTCGCCGGCACCGCCGCCCGCTTCCTCACCGCCCTCTGCGCCGCCGCCCCCTCGGGCGTCTGGACCATCGACGGCGTCCCCCAGATGCGAAAGCGCCCCATGAAGGGCCTCATCGACGCCCTGCGCCAGCTCGGCGCCGACATCCGCTGCAAGGGAGAGGAAGGCTTCTTCCCCATCGAGATCCACGCCCGCGGCCTGCGCGGCGGCGCCGTCAGCATCGACGCGCGCGAGAGCAGCCAGCTCCTGTCCGCCCTCCTGATGGTGGCCCCGCTCGCCGCCGCCCCCGTCGAGATCAGCCTGGTGGGTGGCGTGCGCTGGCCCTTCGTCCAGATGACGGCCCGCCTCATGGAGGGCTTCGGCCAGCCCCCGCTCCAGCGCCTCGCCGAGGACCGCTTCGTCGTGCTCAACGCCGGCCGCTACTTTGTCGCCAATGGCGATTATGCCATCGAGCCCGACGCCACCGCCGCCAGCTATTACCTGGCGCTCCCCCTCGCCACCGGCGGCCGCATCGGGCTGCCCGGACTGCGCGGCCCCGGCGGCGGCCTCCAGGGCGACACCGCCTTCGTCGAGGTGCTGCGCGAGGTCGGCATGCGTATTGAGGAAACCACTACGGGTCTGCTGAGCTCACATGCCGCGGGCCAGCCGCGCCGCGGGCTCAGCCGCGATTTCAGCGGCTTTTCCGACACCTTCCTCACCCTCGCCGCACTCGCCCCGCTCCTCTCCGGCCCGACCCGCATCGAGGGGGTCGCCCACACGCGCAAGCAGGAGACCGACCGCGTCGCCGGCATGGTGCGCGAGCTTCGCCGCCTCGGGCTGGAGGTCCTCGAGGAGGAGGGCGCGCTCACGATCACGCCCCGGCCCCTCGTGCAGGACCTCG
>JAHFTI010000474.1 GCA_023265535.1 Opitutaceae bacterium | reverse complement strand
CCGCATGCATATCACCTTCCGATCCACCCTTCTTGCCTCGAGCATGCTGCTGGCTTGCACCCTTCATGCCGGTGTCGTTGATGGCATCAACCAGAACGAGTTACCCTCGTACAATGTCGGTGGCGATGAGGACTTCCCCGTCTATATGCCCACCACGTGGTCGTATAATGAGGTTTATTTTCAGTACGTCCCGAGTTTCAACTACACCCTCACAGGCCTCTTCACCCGTTTCTCCACTTCAGGTGGAGGCAGCCACCAGATTTCGGTCGGGATCTTTGATTACAATCCCTTGGCATCGGGCGGACCAGGTGCGCTTCGCAGCTTCCAGCTGACCCTGCTTCCCGGCACGGTCGACATCGTCCCCGGACCCGGTTCCTCGCCCACGGGCACCGATTGGCTCGGCGACAACAGTTTCGCCTCGTTGAATCTCTTCGCGGGTTCCTCCTATTACATCGGTCTCTCCGGCTTGGTGGATGGCGGTTGGGCCGCCGGCGTGAACACCGTTCACAGCCCCAATGATTCCACCTCGGCCGCCCTGCTGAATCAGGCGTTCAGCACGACCCCGGTCTTCACCTCCGCACGCGTCCCCGGCACGCAGGGAAGCATCAACACCCTCTACACCGACCCGATCTTCAGGTTCGAGGGCCCTGGGGTGACTCCCGTCCCCGAGCCTTCCACCTATGGTCTCTTCGGTGTGGTCGGCCTCCTCGGCTTCGCCGCCTATCGCCGCCGCTTCGGCCGCAAGTCCTGATTTTGTTTGTAGCGATTCGACCCCAAAAAGCCCGGACTCATGGAGGTCCGGGCTTTTTCCTGCCCAGTGATCCGGGTCTCATCCGCCTGTTCTGCTGGCCCCGTCCTCTGCAGTCCTTCCAGCCTTGGCTGTGCCTGCTGCGCCGAGTCCTTCCCGCCCTTGCCCCTGTCTCGTCGCCTCTTGGTGGAACGTAAGACCTGCGCGGCTCTTGTGCTTCCTGGGCCTCCTGGAATCCTTTTCCCCGCCTTCCCAACCATGAGCATCTCCGCCCCCTCCCGTCCCTCCGTCCTGCGCATCGCGATCACCGGCCTTGGCGACTGGGCCTGGCGTCATGTGCAGCTCATCCGCGAGACCCCCGGCTTCGAGCTCTGCGCCATCAGCTCCCGCTCCGCCGCCGCCGCCGAACGCGCCGCCCGCGAGCTTCCCGGTATCCAAGTCTTCACTACACAGGCCGCCATGCTCGCCGCCGCCCGGCCCGACATCGTGGTCATCACGACCCCGCATCACACCCACGCCCCCTTCGCCCTCGAGGCCTTTGCGGCCGGCGCGCACGTGATCGTCGAGAAGCCCGTCGCCACCACGCTCGCCGACGCCAAGGCGATGCTCGCCGCCGCCCGCGCCGCCGGGCGCAGCCTGGCCGTGTACCACAATCGCCATTGGGACCCCTGGCTGCGCGTCGCCCTGCAGGCGGTCCGCTCGGGGCGCCTCGGCACCCTCACCCAGGCCGACTCCACCTGGCCCTACTATTTCTCCCCCGAAACCTGGCGCGGCCACAAGGCCCAGAGCGGCGGCCAGTTCTATGACGTGGGAGCGCACCTCTCCGACTACCTCCTCCAATTCGCCGGTGAATATCCCGAATTCGTATCGGGACAGCTCTTCAGCCGGCCCGGTGCGGACCCCTCCCTCAACGAGGACCAGGCCACCGCCTTCCTGCGCTTTCGCAGCGGTCTCGTGTCGCGCCTTTGCTGCAGCGCCATCGATGTCGCCCCCGCCCGCCGCTTTCACCTCGTCGGAGACAAGGGCACCCTCACCGATGACTGGAACTGGGGTGGGGGAGTGGCCCGCCTCTGGACCGGTCGCCCCGGCCCGAACGTGCGCTGCGAGGAGCTTGCCTACGGCCACGAGGACGAGACCGGCGGCGGTCGCCCCATCTACGCCAACCTTGCCGACCATTTCCTGCGCGGCGCCCCGCTGGAGGTCTCCCCGGAACACGCCCTCCGCGTCGTCGCGGTCCTGCTCGCCGCCGAACAGTCCGCCTCGCAGGGAGGTGCTTGGGTGCGCTTCGACGAGTTCCTGGGCGAGGTTTGAGGGCATCGCCATCCTCCGCCCCTTACAGCATCCCTGCCGGCCCGGTGCCCGCAGCGCTCAGACTCCCGTGTGCCCGAAGCCGCCCGCCCCGCGCTCCGTGTCCTCGAGCACCTCGACCTCCACGGCCGGGCACATCTCGACGCGGTACACTCCCATCTGGGCGATGCGGTCGCCGCGCTTGTACTGAAAGGGCTCCTTGCCGAGGTTGATCAGGATGACCCCGACCTCGCCCCGGTAGTCGGCATCCACCGTGCCGGGGCTGTTCAGCACCGCGACACCCTGCTTGAGGGCCAGCCCGCTGCGGCTGCGCACCTGCACCTCGAAGCCCGGAGGCACCGCCACCGCCAGCCCTGTCTTGACCAGCGCCCGTTCGCCCGGGGCGATCACGCCCTCGGCGTCGGCATGCAGGTCGAGGCAGCTCGCATGCGCCGTCGAGCGCACGGGGATTTTTGCAGTCTGGGTGAGGCGTTTGATGTGCAATTCCATGGTCGGAGGGAAGGAGGGCGGAAGAAGGGGACAGGGCTGGTGGGGAGGGACACTTGCCCGTGCTGGAGCTCAGTCCGAACACGAAGCCGCGCCAACCTTGGAGCAGCTGCCGGGGATTGTCTGCCCTATTCTTGAGCACCATGGCGGATGCTCGCCCCCGGGCCTCTCCGGTGTGCCTGACCTTATGTGGAAACCAGCAGTGCCATCGTGCCCTGCCTGCCACAGCGCCCAGCCCGTCACCCAAGCAATTGCTCTCACGAGAGAACCGTATCGCCTCTCGCATTGGTGCACCGGGGGGCTCTGATCCCGGTCATGCATCCGACGGCTGACACCCCTTCCCCTCGTTGCAGCGACCTGGCTGGTCCTTGTACCACACTTCTGTCCTCGCCGCTCCTGCTCCGCCCGTGGCTGCTCTGCCTGCTCCTTGCCTCGCTTGCCCCGCTGTGTGTGCAGGCCCAGACGGTCAACATCAGCGTCGACGCCTCCCAGTCCCGCCTTCCCGTCTCGCCTTTCATCTATGGGAAGAACGGCTGCCTCTCCGACTCACCCTCGCAGCCCCTCTCCGCGGCCCAATGGCAATTCCTGCGCGATGCCGGCGTGCGCATCTGCCGCGAGAATGGGGGCAACAACGCGACGAAGTACAACTGGCAGCTGAAGCTCACGAGCCACCCGGATTGGTACAACAACATCTACGCCCACGACTGGGACCACGCCGTCAGCAGCCTGCAGGTGAACCTTCCCGGCGTGCAGGGCATCTGGGCCTTCCAGCTCATCGGAAAGGCCGCCGCCAACACCTCGAACAATTTCGGCGACTGGGCCTACAATCGCAGCCAATGGTGGTCCGGTGTCGGCCAGAACCTGGCCGGTGGCGGCGTGCCCAACCCGGCCGGCGGCTCCCGCGCCCTGACCGAGGGCGACCCCGCCCGCTACCTGGTCGACTGGCCCGCCTCCTCCACCGTCGGCATCCTCGACCATTGGATCCGCCCCACCGGACTGGGACTCGACCGCAGCGGTTTCCGCTACTGGAGCATGGACAACGAGCCGGAGATCTGGAACGGCACGCACGACGACGTGATGCCCGTCCAGCTGTCCGCCGAGGCGTTCATGCAGCGCTATTTCGCCGTCGCCAAGCTGGCCAAGGCCAAGTTCCCCGAGATCCGCCTCATGGGTCCCGTGCCCGCCAACGAGTGGCAGTGGTACAACTGGTCCACCCCCATCGTCGGCACCGACGGCAAGACGTATTGCTGGCTTGAATACTTCATCAAGCGCGTCAGCGAGGAGCAGCGCAGCTCCGGCATCCGACTGCTCGACGTG
>JAHFTI010000043.1 GCA_023265535.1 Opitutaceae bacterium | reverse complement strand
GCCAGGCTGCCAAGGACGAAAAGTCCCTGGCTGATTCCGTGCGGATCGACATGGCCAAGTCCCGGGTTGAGTCCCTGATGAAGCGGGGCGGGGCCACGCGCACGGCACTGGTGCAGCGTCCGGCCGACGGCTGGCAGGCGAAGGGCAGTGCGAATGTGACCCTGTGCACCTACGCAAAGAATGCGGAGGACCGCCTCAACGTGTACATGGAGACGGCCGAGATCTATACGATCAAGGAGACCGCGGCGGGCAAGGAGGAGCTGTACCTGTTCTACGACGGGGACAATCGCGTGCAGTTCATGCTGGTCCTCGAGACCAAGAAGTAGGCGACTCGCAACGAAGGCAGTCGCAGATTGCTAGTGTGGATCCAACGTGGCTCCCAAGCTGTTCCCGCGCAGGGGAATGTGGGCTTCTGCAATGTGCCATCCGTGTAAGATGGTCGGGGTGGCGAGATTCGAACTCGCGACCTCTACGTCCAGAACGTAGCGCTCTACCAGGCTAAGCTACACCCCGTTTCAATTGCAGGGCGGTGAACTTGGGCGGGCCTTTGGCACTAAGCAAGTGCTTTTTTTGCGAGAAAAAAGGCCCCCCGCGGGCGGGCCGGGCGGGGGCTGGCGTAGTGGGCTTTTGGATACGGCGTTGGCCTCAGAGCGTTTCCGAGAGCAGGGAGCGCAGGTCGCCGCGGGAGCGGCACAGCTCGATGCGGGAGAGCTGGTACTGGTATTCGGCCTCGACGAGGCTGTCGGCGGCGGTGGCCATGCGGGTCTGGGCCTCGACGACCTCGCGGTTGTCGGCGACGTCCTGCTCATAGCGCAGTCGGGCGAGGCTCATCTCCTCCTCGGCGAGGCGCAGGCTTTTCTCGGCGACGAGGACCTGGGCGAGGCGGGAGCGGGTGTCCTGCAGGGCGAGGCGCTGCTCGGCGTCGACCTGGAGGGCGAGCTGGGCGACGCGGATCTCCTGGGCGCGCAGGCGTGAGAGGGCGAGGCGGGTGTCGGCGGCGGAGCGGGTGCCGTCGAAGAGGGGCACGGAGAGGACGCCGGCGGCGGACCAGGCCTGGCGGCGGTCACCGCTGGCGAGGTCGGGCGAGACGTAGCCGTAGTCGCCGCTGACGGAGAGGGCGGGGAGGCGCTGCCAGCGGGCGGCGCGCAGCTCCTGGCGGTATTGCTCGAGGGCGCGTGAGGCGGCGGCGTAGTCGGCCCTGCGCAGGCGGGAGGCCTCGTCGGGGGCGGGCGTGGTATCCGAGGTTTCGATACGGCGGATGCCGGCGGGCTGGAGTTCGAGGGGGGCGGCGGCGGGCAGGTCGAGGAGGCGCTTGAGGGCGAGCTCGCTCGTGATGAGAAGGGTCTGCTGCTGGAGGCGGGCCTGTTCCGCCTGGGCGAGCTGGGCCTCGGCGCGGGTGACGTCGATCTTGGTGGCGGCGCCTGCGGCGGCCTGGTTGCGGGCGAGGTTGAGGAGGGTCTGGGCGCGGGCGATGTTGGCGTCTATGACGCTCATGCGGTGCTGGTTGCGCTGGTGTGTGAAGAAGGCCTGGGCGACGGCGGAAAGGGCCTGTTCGCGGAGGGACTCGAGCTCGAAGCCGGCGACGTTGGCGCCGGTGCGGGCGGCTCGCCAGGCGGCGAGGCGGGCGGGATCGAGCACGGGGACCGAGCCGCTGAGCTTGCCGTCGAAGCGGTTGATGGTTCCGCCGGCGACGGTGGCGTCGTTGGCGATGCTGACAGATTGGGAGCGGCGCTGGGCGGCGCTGGCCTGGATGTTGGGCAGAAGTGACACCCTGGACTGGTCGGCGCGGGCGGCGGCCTGGTTGGCGGACTCACGCGCGAGTCGCACGGCGAAGCCTGCCTGGTCGGCGCGCTCGAGGGCGGCGGCGAGGCTGAGGGGGGCAGCCTGTGAGAGGAGGGCCGGCGCAAGGGCGGCAAGGAGAAGCAGGACTGCTCGGGACGATGGCATGATGTGAGGCAATTGCGCAGCATGACGCACCGCAAGCCTCGGAGTTGTCATGAAAGCAAAAGCTCTTCACGGTGTGCGCCTGACACCCACCATGCGCATCGGCCTTGCCCAACTCAACACCACCGTCGGCGACCTGCCCGGCAACCGCAAACGGATCCTCGAAGCCTATCACCAGCTCGTGCGCGAGGGAGCCGAGATCGTGGTTTTCCCGGAGTTGGTGGTGTGCGGTTATCCGCCGCGCGACCTGCTGCTGCGCAGCCGTTTCGTGACGGAGACGGCCGACTCGCTGGAGCTGATTGCACGCGAGGTGGGCGAGGTGCCGGCGGTGGTGGGCACGGTGGTGCCGAATCCCTCCTCTTCCGGGCGCCCCCATTTCAACGCGGCCGCCTTCTGCCATCGCGGGGCGGTGGTGAAGACTGGCTACAAGTCGCTGCTTCCGACCTATGACGTCTTCGATGAGGACCGCTATTTCGAACCCGGCACGGAGCCGATGGTGGTGGAATTCGGCGGGAAACGCATCGGCGTGACGATTTGCGAGGATATCTGGACCCATCCCAGCCTGGAGACGCGCCGCCTCTACCGGGGGGCGGATGCCGTGAAGCGCCTGGAGGGGCTTGGCTGCAGCCTGATGCTCAACCTTTCGGCGAGTCCCTTCCACAATGGCAAGGGCAAGCTGCGCGAGACGATCGTGGGCGACGCTGCGCGCCGCCTGGGCTGTCCCGTGGCCTACTGCAATGCCGTGGGCGGCAACGACGAGCTGGTCTTCGATGGACGTTCCATGGTGGTGGATGCGGGCGGTCGCCTCATCGGCGGGCTGAAATCCTTCTAGGAGCAGCTCGCGATCGTGGACACGGCGGGTGGCGCGGTGGCGCCCGAGAAGAGTTTCGCGCAGGAGGAGCTGGCTGACGTGTATGCCGCCCTGGTGCTGGGCCTGCGGGACTACGCCTTCAAGAGCGGCTTCAAGCGCGCGCTGGTGGCGCTTTCGGGTGGCATCGACTCGGCGTTGGTGGCGGTGCTGGCGGCTGAGGCTTTCGGACCGGAGAATGTCATCGGCATCTCGCTCCCCTCGGCGATCTCGAGCCAGCATTCGCGGGACGACGCGCGCATCCTGGCGGAGAACTTGGGTCTGCGCTTCGAGACCATCGCCATCGCGGGCGTGGTGGAGCAGGCGGAGCAGGCCCTCGGGCCGGTGTTCGCGGGCAGGCCGCGCGACGTGACGGAGGAGAACATCCAGGCGCGTGCACGCGGCGTGATCATGATGGCGCTCTCGAACAAGTTCGGGGCGCTGCTGCTGACGACCGGCAACAAGAGCGAAATGGCGGTCGGCTACTGCACGCTCTACGGCGACATGTGCGGCGGCCTGGCGGTGATCAGCGACGTCTTCAAGATGCAGGTCTATGCGCTGTCGCGCTGGATCAACGAGCAGGCGGTGGCGCGCGGGGCGGTGGCGCCCATCCCCCAGAACACGATCGACAAGGCCCCGAGCGCCGAGCTGCGCCCCGACCAGAAGGACCAGGACAGCCTGCCTCCCTACGAGCAGCTGGATGCTCTCCTGCTGGGCTACGTGGAGCAGGGGCTCTCAAGGCGCGAGCTGGTGGCGCAGGGCTTCCCCGAGGCGGTGGTCAACGACATCGCGCGCAAGGTCGACCTGAACGAGTACAAGCGCAAGCAGGCGGCGCCCGGGCTGAAGATCACGCCGCTCGCGTTCGGTGTTGGACGCCGCATCCCGATCGTGCAGAAGTACACCAGCTGAGCGCGGGCGAGACCGCGCGGACCTGTCACAAGCGTATCCCTTTTCAAATTACCCATGAATTCCCAGCAACTCTTCGAACGTGCGCAGCAGCTCATTCCCGGCGGCGTGAACTCCCCCGTGCGGGCCTTCCGCTCCGTGGGCGGCGCCCCCTTCTTCGTCAAGCGCGCCCAGGGCGCCACGCTGGTGACCGCGGATGACCGCGAGCTCATCGACTTCGTGTGCACCTGGGGACCGGCGATCCACGGGCACAACAACCCGGTGGTGAAGGCGGCGATCGCGAAGGCGCTCGAGTGCGGCACGAGCTTCGGCACACCGAACCCCTACGAGGTGGAGATGGCGGAGCTGATCGTGCGTTTCGTGCCCTCGATCCAGAAGGTGCGCATGTGCAACAGCGGCACCGAGGCGACGATGTCGGCGATCCGCCTGGCGCGCGGCTTCACGCGGCGCGACAAGATCATCAAGTTCTCCGGCTGCTACCACGGCCACTCCGACTCGCTGCTGATCAAGGCGGGCTCGGGAGCGCTGACGCACGGCAACCCTGACAGCGCGGGCGTGCCGGCGAGCTTTGCGCGCGAGACGGTGGTGGTGCCCTTCAACGACCGCGCGGCGGTCGAGGCCGCCTTCGACGCGAATCCCGGCCAGATCGCCTGCATCATCCTCGAGCCGTATCCGGCGAACGTCGGCCTGATCCTTCCGGAGGCGGGCTTCCTGAAGTTCCTGCGCGAGCTGTGCACACGCCAGGGTGCGGTGCTGATCTTCGACGAGGTGATGACCGGTTTCCGCCTGGCCAAGGGAGGAGTGCAGGAGCTGGAGGGGATCACCCCCGACCTGACGACCCTCGGCAAGATCATCGGCGGCGGCCTTCCGGTGGGGGCCTTTGGCGGACGCGCCGAGATCATGGACCACCTCGCGCCCCTGGGGCCGGTGTACCAGGCCGGCACGCTCAGCGGCAATCCGCTGGCCATGGCGGCGGGCATCGCGGCGTTGCGCCTGCTCGAGACCGAGAATCCCTATGCCCGCCTCGACACGCTGGGCCGGCAGGTGCGCGACACGCTGGCGGCGGCCTGCAAGGCCAAGGGCCTCGGGGCGCAGACCCCGCAGGTGGGTTCGATGTTCTCCCTCTTCCTCAATCCCGCCCCGGTGCGCGATTTCGCCACGGCGCTGCAGTCCGACGCGAAACTCTTCGGCCGTTTCTTCCACCTCTGCCTGGAGGGCGGTGTGTACCTGCCCCCGAGCGCCTTCGAGACCTGCTTCATCAGCACGGCCCACGAGGGTGCGGCGATCGACCGCGCGTGCGAGGTGATGGCGGGCGCCATCGCGAAGCTGTAACACTGCGGAGCTTGCGCCCCGGCCGGGCTCCCGCGATTCCTTGCGAATGACGACCGAAAGCACCCCGTCCAAACGGAAACTCCTGCTGCTGGCGGGCGCCGGCCTCGCCTGCGCGGGCGTGCTCGCGGTTGCGGTGATGCGTGGCGTGGACCTGCGCGCCCTGGTGCAGCAGGGACTGGACCTGATCACGGCGGCTGGCCCCGTGGCGTTCTTTGGCGGCATGGCGGTGCTGCCACTGTTCGGCGCGCCGCTGCTGGCCTTCGTGCTCACGGCGGGCCCGGCGTTCGGGCCGCGCTATGGCATGCCCGCGGTGGTGGGGCTGTCGCTGCTGGCGGTGACCTTCAACATGATGGTGGCGTATTTCCTGGCGCGGCGCGGCTTCCGACCGTTCCTTTCGGCTCTGGTGACGAGGCTGGGCTACCGGATGCCTGAGATGCAGGGGGGCGACGCCACCGACCTGCTGATCATCATGCGGGTGACGCCGGGCGTCCCCTTTTGCGTGCAGAACTACATGGCGGGTCTGGCGAACGTGCCCCTGCGGCCGTACATCATCGTCTCCTGCATCGCGGTATGGGCCAACAACGCCGCCTTCGTGCTGTTTGGCGACGCGTTGCTGCACGGCAAGGGCAAGATGGTGCTGATCTCGGTCTGCTGCCTGGCGGCGCTGGTGGCGGCCACGCACATGGTGCGCAGGCACTATGCCTCGCGGAAGGCCGCCCAATGAGGACACCCGAGGGGCAGGAGGGCGGGGCTCCGGAGGCGAGGCGCGTGGAGAGCGTCACGCAGCTCACGCGGCGCATCAAGCAGCTGCTCGAGGGCGGGGTGGAGCCGTGCTGGGTGCGCGGCGAGGTATCCAATCTCAGGATACAGGCGAGCGGACACATCTATTTCTCGCTGAAGGACGCCGGCGCGCAGATCTCGGCGGTGCTCTTCCGGGGCGATGCGATGCGCCTGGAGATCAGGCTGCGAGAGGGCATGCAGGTGCAGGCGTACGGGCAGCTGAGCCTCTATGAGCCGCGCGGTCAGTACCAGCTCGTGGTGCGCACGGTGACGGAGGACGGCGTGGGCCGGCTGCAGCGCGAGTTCGAGGAGCTCAAGCGCAGGCTGGCGGCCGAGGGACTTTTCGAGGCGTCGCGCAAGGTGCCGTTGCCGGCGATGCCGGAGCGCGTGGGTTTCATCACCTCGCCCACGGGGGCGGCGGTGCGGGACTTCATGCGCATCCTGGAGCGGCGCGGCTGGCGCGGGCGCGCGGTGGTGCTGCCCTGCAAGGTGCAGGGCGAGGGCTCGGCCCTGGAGCTGGCGGCGATGCTGGAGCTGGCGGGCAGGCTGGTGCTGTCCGCGGAGGGCGAGCCCGTGGCGCGCAGCGCCGAGGGACAGCGCCCCTTCTTCGACCTGCTGGTGATCGGGCGCGGCGGCGGCAGCATGGAGGACCTGAATGCCTTCAACGAGGAGCCGCTGGTGCGTGCGGTGGCGGCCTGTGCGATCCCGATCATCTCCGCGGTGGGACACGAGACGGACGTGACGCTGTGCGATTTCGTGGCGGACGTGCGTGCGGAGACGCCGAGCGGCGCGGCCGAGCTGGTCAGCAGCGGCTTCGTGGCTGCGGGCTAGCGCTGCGGGAGGCTTTCCCAGCACCTGACCAAGGAGCTTGCCCAGGGCCTGCTGCACAAGCGGCGGCAACTCGAGCCCCTGCGTGGTCGCCTGAGGCTGCTGGCGCCCTCGGCCAAGATCGAGCGCGGCTGGCTGAGGATGGACGACCTCGAGGCGCGGCTGGGTTCGGCGATGGCGCGCGGACTGCAGGGGCAGGCGCGCACGGTGGCCGAGCTGCGCACGCGCCTGCGCCGGGCCACCCCCGAGACGCGGATCCAGTCCGAATCGCAGCGCCTGCTCTCCCTCTGGAAGCGGCTGCAGGCGGCGAGTCCGCAGTCCGTTCTGAACCGGGGTTTTGTGATCGTGCGCGACGCGGCGGGCCAGCCCCTGGAACGCGCCGACAAGCTGCGCGCAGGACAGGAAGTGAGCGCGCAATTTGCGGACGGCAGCCAGGTGCTTAGGGTTCTGGAATGAACCAGGCCCAAGCCGTGCAAGCCAGCCGCTCCCTCCCGGGACTGGCCGCTCCCTTCCTCGCCTTCCTGCTCTCGGCGGGTCCCGCGTTCGCCGACACCATGAAGAGCAGCTCCACTCCCCCCGAGGGCAAGCCGGTCCCCGAGACCTGCGCGCCCGACAACCCCCTTTCCGCCTGCGGACTGCCCTCGTCCGTCGTCATCGACATGAGCCGCACCCAGGTGAGGCGCAGCGAGGCCGAATGGCGCGCCAAGCTCACACCCGGGCAGTATCGCGTGGCGCGTGAGCAGGGCACCGAGCCGCCCTTCAGGAACGAGTTCTGGAACAACCATGCCGACGGAGTCTACCTGTGCGTCGGCTGCGACAGCCCGCTCTTCGATGCGAAGCACAAGTTCGACAGCGGCACGGGCTGGCCGAGTTTCCACACGCCGCTCGAGCGCGCCTTCGTGGGCGAATTGCGCGACGTGAGCCACGGCATGGTCCGCACGGAGGTGCACTGCAAGCGCTGCGGGTCGCATCTCGGGCATGTGTTCGACGACGGTCCCGCGCCCAGCGGCCTTCGCTACTGCATCAATTCCGCCTCGCTGCGTTTCCTCACGCGCAAGGACTACGGCGAGTGGCTCAAGGCCGGCAGGCCCGAGGCGGCTGCCAAGCCCGCGGCTCCTTCAAAACCGTAGTGGCTTGGCGGATACGCGCCTCAGCCGCCCTGGTGGACGGGGCGCGTCCCAAGCTCCGCTGCGGCCTGTGCGGCACCGCGCTCCAAGTCCTCGCGCAGCCGCTGCTTCGCACGGTACAGGCGCGTCTCCACGCCGCGCTCCGAGCACTGGGTGATCGCGGCGATCTCCCGGTAGGAAAGGTGGTCGTAGTGGTGCAGCAGGAGCGTGGTCTTCAGCTCGTGGGGCAGGCGGTCGATGGCCTGGCGCAGGCTGTCGAGCTGCTCGCTCTTCTCCAGGTCGTGCACGGGGCCGGGCGCCTGGCAGGGCACCTGGTCGGCATGGGAGAGGCCGGTGTTGGGGTCCGCCGCCTCCAGGCTCACCGAGGGGTGGCGCCGGCGCCAGCGGTAGTGGTTGTGGCAGAGGTGGGTGAGGACCGTGTACAGCCAGGAGCCTAGGCGCGTGTCCTCGCGCAGCTTGGAGCGCTGCTGGTGCAGGCGCACGAAGGTTTCGGCGACCAGGTCCTGGGCGTCGGACACGTTCTGCACATAACGCCACGCGAAGGCGAAGAGAGGCCCCTCCCAACGCTCCATGATGGTGTTGAGTGCGGAGTCCTGGCCTTTGCGAAGCGCAAGGAGGTCTTCGGTGTCGGCTGTGGGGTTGAGTGACACTGGGGTGGGGTAAGGTCGGGCGGGCCGGGGCGGGCCCTCAATTGGCCGGTTGCGGGAGATTCATGAGGGGGGCGACCATCTCCAAATAGCGGGCCCGCTGGTCGGGCGTCATTGTCTCGGCACTGGCCTGGACCAGGTGGCGGGTGCTGTCGATGCATTCGCGATCGACGGCGCGCCGCATCTCGACGAAGCGGGCGAACTCGAGGAAGTCGATCTGGCCCGTTGTGCGGCGGGTGCTTTCGAAGGCCTCGAGCTCCGTCTTCATGCGGGAGACCTGGGCTGCGAGCGCGGCGATGCGGGGCGAGGAACTGCGGTGGATCTCGCAGATGCGGGCATACTGGAGCTCGTCGAGGTGAAGCTCGGACTTCAGCCAGGACAGGTCATTGGGATTGTCACTGGGCTGGGCCGGGGCGCGAAGGCTGAACCAGAGGCTGTTGGCAAGCGTGGTGGCGAGAAGACCCGTGGCGAGGATGAGAAGGGTGCGTTTCATGGCAGCTTGGGGGCCTCGATGGAGGCCGCGGTGCGTGCATCGGCCAGCATGGGGTCGATGAGGCTGAGGTAGCTGGTGGCGAACTGGGCGTTGCGACGGCTATGGACCTGACTCACACGCAGTTCCGCGATGAACAGGCCGGCCAGCATGCAGGCGGCCACAAAGGTGATGGCGAAGGAGGGTCGGTGGAAGGTTGCCTCGATGCGTTCCCAGAGACTTGGAGCCTCGTCCTCGGCCTCGACCACGGCGATGCGGCGCCAGACCTCCGCCCTGAGTTGGCGCGGGGTGGGGGGCGGCGGCATCCACTTGTCCAAAAGCGGGTCCAGAGGGTCGGGAGTGTTGTCCATGGCAGGTGCTTGCTTGATTAGCCCAACACCCGGAATGATGCAATCCCTGCAAAAAAAACGGCGTGGGCGTGATTTTTCGTGGGTGGTCACCTGATGCGAGGACTTGCGCTCGGCTCCGTCCCTTGCATGGTCGTGGGACTTCAATGTTGTTCGATGAACGTCAAGTCCTGTGGGTTGCGGCGGCCTGTTACCTGGCCGGCCTGGTGTTGGGCACGGTGAGCCTGATCAGGGAGAAAAGGCACTCCCGGGTCACCATGTTCAGCATCATTGCGGTGGGGTATCTCCTTCAGACACTGGGTCTTGTGATGCGAGGCCAAGAGGTCCGCGGCTGCCCCCTGGGCAATATCTTCGAGATTGTGCAGTTTGCCTCCTGGTCGACCACCAGCCTCTACCTGCTGATTGGTGCCACCTTCCGTCTGAGCATGCTGGGTTACCTGAGCTCCAGCCTGGCGGCGGCGCTTTCGTTGACCTCCCTTTCCGTCCCCTCCTGGGATGCAGCACGCAACAGCGCCCTTTCCGGGGGCAATGCCTTCGTGGCGATGCATGCGGGCCTGGCGATGTTCGCCTATGGGGTGTTTGCGCTCCTGGCGCTGACCTCGCTGCTGTTCCTGCTTCGCGACCATTCGCTGCAGTCCAAGCGCCTGGGAGGTTGGTTCACCTTCCTGCCGTCGCTGGTCCAGCTGGACCTGATTGGCTATCGCCTGCAGGGGGTGGGCGTGGGTCTCCTGAGCATCGCGATGGGCGTGGGCTACATGTACTGGCGCCTGGATGAGGCGACCGTGGACCGGGCCAAGCTGCTCGCTGTCGGCGTGCTCTGGATCGCCTATATCATTTCATTGGCACTGCGCGTGAGCGGGCGCCTGGTCGGGCGTCGTTTTGCCTGGGTGTGCCTGCTGCTTTATGTGGCGGCGCTTCTCACCCTCTGGCCCATCGACCGCAGCCGGCATCCCGGAACAGAGCCGGCCGCAAGCAGCACGCAAGCGACACCATGAGCGAGGAAGCGAGCAATTCGGGGGCCCAAGTCTTTGTCCTGGGCGCGACACATCATCGGGTGCCCATTGAGGTGCGCGAGCGCCTTGCCCTGGGCAAGGAGGGGGCTGAAGTGCTGCGTGGCGAGCTGGCGAAGGTCGCCGGGCTGCGTGAGTATGTGCTGCTGAGCACCTGCAATCGCGTGGAATTCTATGGCGTGCAGGAAGTGCCCGGCGTGGCGGAGGAGGTGCTGAGCAAGTTCTGCCGCAGGCAGAGTTTTGACGAGCAGCAGTTCCGGAGCTTTGCGATCCAGCTCAGGAATCGCGACGCGATCCAGCACCTGCTGGAAGTGTCCAGCGGACTCGACTCCCAGATGCTGGGTGAGACGGAGATCTTCGGCCAGGTGAAGGATGCGTACTCGGCGGCCCAGGACAAGGGCAGCACGGGTGTGGTGCTGAACCGCGTTTTCCAGAAGGCCTTCCAGGCGGCGAAACGCGTGCGCACCGAGACGGCAATCACGATCGGCCAGGTGAGCGTGGCGAACGTGGCGGTCGACCTGGCGCAGGACATCTTTGGCAGCCTTGAGGAGACACGCGTGCTCCTGATTGGCGCGGGCGAGATCGGCGAGAAGACCGCGCAGGCCTTCAAGAGCCGCGGCGCCTTCTCGATCACGGTGGCGAGCCGCCGCTTTGAGCGTGCCGTGGAACTGGCCGAGACCCTGGGCGCGTCGGCCCTGCCCTTTGAGCAGCGCGAGCATCGCCTGCATGAGTTTGACGCGGTGGTCTGCGCGACGGCGGCTCCCGACACCGTGTTGTCGGCGGAGGCGGTGCACCATGCGTTGCGCAAGCGTCCCGCGCGGCCTATGCTGTGCCTGGACCTTGCCCTTCCGCGCGACATCGAACCCGGGGTTGCGAAGACGGAAAACGTGTACCTTTACAATCTCGACGACCTGGCAAAGGTCGCGGAGGAGAACCGGAAGGCGCGCGAGGCGGAGGTGGCCAAGGCGCGCGCCCTGCTTGGCGAAAAGGCCGAATCCCTGTGGCAGGCCGTGATGAAGCGGCTCATGCCCGGCGGCGACGACCAGGGGCGGGACACCTAGACGGGGATGGGCGGCCGCCGTTGGATGGCGCCGCGCAGGTCCTCGAGCTTGACGGGCTTGCTGAGGTAGTCGTCCATGCCCGTGTCGAGGCAGTCCTTGCGGAATTCCTTGAGGGCATTTGCGGTGAGGGCGATGATCCAGGGGCGGGGGCGCAGGGGGCTCTGCGTCTGCCTGATGTGGAGGGAGGCCTCCATGCCGTTCATCTCGGGCATCTGCATGTCCATGAGGATCACCTCGTAGTCCTTTTCCGCGACGGCCCTGACGGCCTCGATGCCGTTGGCGGCGAGGTCGGGCTTGAAGCCGAGGCGCTTGAGCATGTTGAGGGCGACCTTCTGGTTCACGGCGTTGTCCTCGACGAGCAGGATGCTCACGGCGGCGTTGGCGGCCTGGTCGCCGGCATTTGCCTGGGTGGCGGGCGTGAGCCGGGTGGCTGATTCGGGCCTGAGGTTGAGCTGTGCGGAGAGGGTGGCGTGGAGGGTGGCGGCCTTGAGGGGGCGGAACAGGCTGTTGGCGAAGGCGCTGCGGTCGGCGTGGTTGCGCTGGGTGCTGCCGAGGACCTGGACCAGGGGCAGCTGGGCCCTGCCGGGCAAGGCATGGAGGCGCGCGGCGAGGGCGGACTGGATTTCCCCCGCTGAGCGAAGGTTGACCAGCACGAGTTCGGTGGCGGGGTTGGCCTCGAGCAGTGCGGGCGCAGCTTCGCCGGTTTCGGTGTCGAGGACGGCGAGATCCCAGTGGCTCAGCTGGGTTCTCAGCATTTCCCTGCTGCCGGGGTGGTCGTCGATGAGGAGCAGCTGGCGCCTGGAGAAGCCCGGAAGGAGGGGCGGAGCGGAATTGGGGACGAGGTCGTTGGTGATGATGAAACTGAAGGTGGAGCCGACGCCCGGCGTGCTGTCGGCCCACATCCTGCCGCGCATCAGCTCGGCGAGGCGCTTTGAGATGGCGAGGCCGAGTCCGGTGCCACCGAAACGGCGGGTGGTGGAGGTGTCGACCTGGGTGAAGGATTGGAAGAGGCGCGACATGCCCTCCTCCTGGATGCCGATGCCGGTGTCACGGACGGAGTAGAGGAGGCTGATCGAGCCGGACGGGGCCTGAACGAGGGAGCTCCCGTCGAGGGGCAGGTCATTGGCTGAGACGATGCTGATGCGCACGTCGATGTCGCCATGCGGGGTGAACTTGATGGCGTTGCCGATCAGGTTCAGGAGGATCTGGCGCACACGCGTGGAGTCGCCGCGCACGCTGGTGGGGATGGCGGGGTCGGCGCTGAAGAGGAGTTCCAGGTTCTTCTCGGCGGCGCGGGCGGAGAGCAGGTCGAGCACGCTCTCGACGAGTTCGCGCACGTTGAAGGGCTCGTTCTCGAGCTCCAGCTTTCCCGACTCGATCTTGGAGTAGTCGAGGATGTCGTTGATGATGGTGAGCAGGGAGTCGCCGCTGACGCGGATAGTCTCGACATACTCGCGCTGCACCGCGGTGAGCTCCGTCTCCATCAGCAGGGAGGTCATGCCGATGACGCCGTTCATGGGGGTGCGGATCTCGTGGGACATGGTCGCGAGGAAGGCGCTCTTGGCCTGGCTGGCGAGGTTGGCCTCGAGGGCGGAAAGCTGTGCGCGGCCGATGGCGGCCTCGAGCTGCTGGTTGAGCGCCTCGGCCTCGTTCTTGGAGGCGATGAGCTGTCCGGTGATCTGCTTTACGTCGCTGATGTCGACGAGGGTGTGGATCTCCTGGAGGTGCCCCTCGGCGTCGCGCATGCGGCTCAGGGTGTAGCTGGTCCAGACAAGGCGGTCGCCCGGGTGGATGAAGCGCCGCTCCATGGTGAAGATGTTGGAGATGCCCTGGTCGAGGTGCTCCATGTAGTAGAGCAGGCGGGGGCGGTCCTCGGGGTGGGTGATCTCCATGAGGGCCGCCCTGTCGTGGGCCCTGTCGGCGGCGAGCCCGGTGATGTCGAGAAAGGCCTCGTTGGCGAGCTGCGAGACATTGCCCCCGGCCTCCTGCCTGATCCACATGAGGCCGATGGGCGTGCTGTCGAAGGTCATCTTGAGCATGGTCTCGCCCAGTCCCACCCTCTGCTGGAGGATGCGGCCCTCCTCGAGGGCGTGCTGGTAGCGGCGCGTCATGCTCGCGGCCAGCTCCTCGGTGTGCGTGCGGGAGGTTCCCAGGGCCCATATCCAAAACGTGGATACAATGGAGACGAGCAGCCCCGGGAGGCCGACCAGGAGCACGCGCAGCAGGGGGAAGGGCGGCGGGGTGTAGTTGGAGCCTGGATACACGGAGAGCGTCCACGGCCCGCCCATCGAGGTGCCCGACACGGAGCGCAGCAGGCCCGGGGGCGGGACCGCGGGCGGGGGCGCGAGGGCGAGGTCGTACTCGAGGCCCCGGTCGAGGGTGGCCGAGTACTCGTCAAGGAGGTGCCTGACGGGTTCCTGGACCACGACCCAGCCGCGCAGCAGGGGAACCCGGTTCTCCTGGGTGCGGAGGTCGCCGCTGGGGTGAAAAACGGGGGCGACCGCCAGGATGACCTCCCCGCCGGTGCCGCGGGAGAGGTGATGCTGGCGGGCCGGCGGGGGGATGATCTGCGGTCCGTTTCCGTTGGCGGCGGCCAGTAGGGCAGAGCCCACCGGGGCCTCCAGCCAGAAGGCCGGGGGT
>JAHFTI010000473.1 GCA_023265535.1 Opitutaceae bacterium | reverse complement strand
GCTGAAGGCGGTTCCGGGCGTGCCCCTGTGGCTGGTCACCACCTATGATGGCGGGGAAACGAACCGCCAATTTGATATCCTGGTCAATGGCCGCACCCTCGCCACAGTGGAGCTCAAGGGAGGGCAACGCAATCGACTGGTGGAGCTCACCCATGAGATCCCGGCCGAGATTCTTCAGTCAATGAGTGGGGGACTGCTGACCGTGAAATTTCTCTCCAAGGGGACGGGCAGGACGGGATCACTCCACGGACTTCGCATGGTGAAAGGCCCGGTGCCGAAGGCCGACGAATAGGGACAACGCGGGGGGGGGCGGCTCTGCCATCATTCCTGCTCCAGCACCCGCGGGGGGGCCCCGTGAATCCTGCATAACAAAGTTGGATTCCCACTTAGGAGATCGTGGTGCGTTCCTCTAAAATGGCCGCACATCAGGCAGGCCTTGGCCTGCCGTGGCAGCCCCCCCCACACACACCAGCCCCCCAATGAAACCCTTCCATTGTCACCTAGCCCCTGTGCGCCTCCTCGTCCTTTCGGCGGCGCTTTTGCTCCCTGTCATGAGCCATGGAAAACCGTCGACCTGGAGCGAGCTCAACGGAGCAAGTTTCCAGGGTGAATGCATACGCACCTACGGTCCCTATGCCCTGTTCAAGACCAAGAACGCACACTCGAAGCTTGTCCCCCTCTCACACCTCAGCCCGGCGGACTGCCTGCGTGTCCACAAGGAATCAGGCGCCTCCCAGGCAAACGCGCTTCCCTGGGGAAAATCCGATGATGCCGTTGCCCGCGAGCTGGTAGGCCGTCTCGCACGCCTGCAGGACGGGAAACTGATCCCTGCGGAGGTGGCCGCCCTTCCCACGCCCGATTTCATTGTGGCCTTCTTTGGCTCAAGGGGCACTGGCGACTCCTGGGACGCAGTCGAGCAATTGCGCAAACTCCACACACGCTGCAGCACGGAGCCCCACGCCAAGGTCTCGGTCATTTTCTTTAGCCGCGATGCCAAGGAATCGGACCAGATCGCCTTTGTCAGGGACACCAGGATGCCCTGGTTGGTCGCTGACTACAACAAGACCGAATTCACCGACCTGAAGTCCCGGTACAGCGATTCCCCGGCTCCTCTGGTGGTCATCCTGGCCCGTGGCGGGATTCCCTTGTTCCAGTCGCTCGAACCCAAGAAAGCAGCCGTCGCGGACTGCCTCAGGCGCTTCGAGACCTTCCTCGATCTGCAGAATCCGAACGCAGTCGCCTCCTTCAAGGAACGCTACCACTACCTGGCGGCTGTCCAGCAGGCCTTGCACCAGAACGACTCCTGCGGCCCCACCCTCGTGGGATCGCTCCTCAACGTGAATGCGCTCAGGGAGGAAGGCTTGGGAGCCTTCAGCGCGCTCCTGCAGGTTTCGGCGCAGGGACGGGTCGAGAATGCGGAACTGACCGGTGTGCCGGCGGCACTGCACGAGAAGGTGCAGGAGGGCCTGCGACGTTCCCTGTTCGTCCCTGCAATGGACCACGGCAAGGCCGTGGCGGGAACCTATCAGTACGTCTGCCAGCCCTGAAAGGGCGATGCCGGATACCAGGAGCCGGGGGGCGGGGAGGGCGATCCCCTGCGCAAGGCTCGGGCTCGAGCAGGTCCGCGGGGGCCAGTTCAACGGGGCCTGTGGCAGGGCCCCGGCCTCGCTGCTGTCAGCCCAGCGCGAAACGGAGCAGCTCCTTTGCCCCAGGCCGCAGGTGCAGCTGCGGGCAGGCCAGCAGCCTGTTCTCTCCCAGGAAACTGTTCGCCGCCTCGGTCGAGGACTCCGCAAGCACCCTGACCCGGGCCTCCACACCGCTGGTGTTGGTGAGTTCCACCACCAGGACATTGCCCTCGCGCCTGCTTGTGGCGGACACGGCGTCAAAGCAACGCACCAGGCCGGTGTCGGGCTGCACGTACACACCCGGAATCTCGATCGTCGTGAGAAGCAGTGAGGTCTCCGCCCAGGTGCCGGGCGTCGCGATCTCGCCCACCTTCTCCGGCCCCTCCCAATCCGTCATGTTGACGCGCTCGCACACGCGCCCCGGGGGCACCTCGCCGAGGGGCTTCGCCGGATGCGGCAGGTACTGCGGGATGTTGCCCGCGATGTCAGTGAGCAGGTCGAGGGCAAAAAGGTCGCCCGTGGCGCGGAAGAGCCGCAGCAGGGCGAGCCCCGAGTACGTGCAAATCCCCGGTGCGGCATGTTTGTTCTGCGTGTTCGCATACACCGCCCCCGTCGTCCTGATGCCGGCGCGTCCAAACAGGGAGCTCGGGGGAAACGGGAAATCATAGGACACCACCCAGGTGGCGAACTGCCTCGCCTGTTCCGCAGCGCGCTCGAGCCAGCAGCTTCCCAGGCCTGCCTCGTGCAGGGAGACATAGGCCTCGAGCAGGGCGTAGCAGGACTCCGAGTCCAGGTTTTGCAACGCATCCCCGGGCCCGCCGCAGGCCAGTCCTCGGCGCGTGTACTCCTGGTAATACTTCTCGCCCGCAGCCTCGGCCACCGACAGGAATTCGGGCTTGCGATAGCGCTGCCACGCCAGCACCAGGGCGGCGGGAATGATGGCACCTCCCGTCGAACCTCCGACCACCACGTCACCGGTGAGGGAGTCGACAAACTGCCCGAACTGTCCGTGTTTGCGCCAGAGGCCAACCAACGCTCCGCACACGCGCAGCAGCCCCTCGTTCCATGCGGGCTTGATCGGGATGCCCCGCTTTTCCATCAGGTCGAACTGCTTGAGGATATAGAACACGCCGTCCCCGCTCTTGCGGATCAGGTGCCAGTTCCCGGTGTGGGGCTTGCGTATGTCGCCGCCGATCCATTCGGTGCCTCCACGGCCGCTGTCCCAGAACAGTCCGCACGGGCAGATGCCGTTCGGGAAAAGCCAGTCAAAGTTGCGCAGCACGCGGGCCACCGTCTCCTCGCCGCCTGAAAAGAGCAGGGGATGGGTGGTGATCATGCCACCCGTCCAGCCGATCTGCCAGTCCTGCAGGAAATTCTCGCGCAGCCCCACGGAATAATAGCCGTGCTCAGGCACAAAGTTGAGGCTGTTGAACTTCTGCTCCTGGAGGGCGAAGCAGGCCGAATAAGGCAGCCTGCGCGGGGCGGGCGGGGAACTCACCAGGCTTTTCCGAAGACGGGCAAAGGAGTCATAAAGCCCCTGCAGCTCGGGAGCGGCCACCACGTGCACTCGGAAACGCAGCTCGAGCCAGTCCCCCTCGTGAAAGTCCACGGGCCTGTCGATCGAGGGGCGCTGCGCATCGCAAATCCGATAGCTGCGGAGTTCGCGCACCACGGGCGCGCTGAGGGAGAGCCAGGCCTGTGTGCCATCGCTGCTTTCCTCGACGGAGAAGCCATGAGCCCCCAGGGGGCCGCCCTGGCTGGCGAGGAGCCAGAAGGCGAGTTTTCGGTCAGGGTCATGGAAGCCGAGCGCAGGCGTGGAGAGGCTCGAGCTCAACTCCTGCAGGCGGGAAACCTCGCCGGGCAGGCCCAGGCGCGGCACATCGGAAATGATAATCGGTTTGTCAGGACCGATGTCCTGCACCTCGTAGAGTTTCGGGGAATAGCGCAGGCGGCGCGACGGGAAGCGATTCCCCGCATAGACCGCGCCTGGCAGCAGCACGTGGTTGGCCTGCGACCACTCGGAGAACCAGAACACGACGGAAAGGGCGGCCTGCTCCACGGCCCCCCCCACGCATTCGAAGCGAACACCGCACTCAAAGCCCCCGTCCGGCCCCTCAAGCGGCTCGGCCAGCAGGCGGAGCTTCCACACGGAACCGCCGAGCACAAGGCTGCCACCCGCGCGGGTCGGGGTGGTTTCCGCCTCGCCAACGAGGAGATTGTTGCGCCGGTGGTCATACCGGGAAAT
>JAHFTI010000472.1 GCA_023265535.1 Opitutaceae bacterium | reverse complement strand
CCCTCCGTCGAGCTCGAGGACACCCTTCGCAATCTCGAGAAGCGCAATGACATCCTCCTGAATGAGATGCTTCGGCGCTCGCAGGGACGCGTCCAACTTGGCCTCGACCTCAAGGGCGGTGTCGCCTTCACCCTCGAAGTGGATGAGAATGCCGCTGTCAGTGACTCGGTGACGGAGCGCACGGAGAAGCTGAACAAGGCCATCGACATCATCGGTCAGCGCATCAATGCCTTCGGTGTGGCGGAGCCCATCATCCGTCCCGTCGGCAATAACCGCATCGAGGTTCAGCTTCCCAGCGTGTCCACCAAGGACAACCCCGAGGTGGTCGACGCCGTCAAGAAGCCTGCCCGCCTCGATTTCAAACTCGTTCATCCGACCCTCACTCCCGGACCTGACGTCGAGACCCCGGCCGGCTATGAGATCATGTCACTCGACCACGAGTCCGCCAAGACGGGCGAGATCTCCACCGAGGAACTCTTCGTCAAGCGCCGCCCCGAGATGACCGGTGATGGCATCGACCACGCCTTCGCCCGTCCCGACCTTTACGGCAAGCCCGAGGTCATCCTTGCTTTCACGAAGGACGGTCGCAAGCGCTTCGCCATTGTCACCGGGGACATCGCCAGCGGTGGCCAGCAGGCCGGCCGTCTCGGCCGCCTGGCCATCGTGCTCGACGGCAAGCTCTACTCCGCTCCCACCGTGCGTGAGCAGATCGACAGCGACACCGCCCAGATCACCGGCAGCTTCACCGACCGCGAGGCCATCGGCTTGGCCAACGTGCTGAACAACCCGCTGGACCTTCCCCTCGTCGTCAAGGAACAGTATGAGGTCAGTCCCACGCTCGCCGAGGACTCCGTGATGAGTGCCAAGACGGCATTCTACATCAGCACCGCGCTGACCATCGGTTTCATGCTCTTCTTCTACACCATCGGCGGCGTCGTTGCCGCGATCGGCATGGGTGTGAACGTGCTTGTCACCCTCGGCACCATGGCCTACTTCGGCGCCACGCTCTCGATGCCTGGCATCGGCGGCATCGTGTTGACCCTGGCCATGTCCGTGGACTCGAACATCCTGATCTTCGAGCGCATGCGCGAAGAGGTGGCCATGGGCAAGTCCCTCCCGACCGCCCTCGAGCTCGGCTTCGAGAAAGCCTGGTCCGCAATTCTGGACTCCAACGTCACGACACTCTTCGTGGGCGCCATCATGATCATCCTGGGCAAGGGCCCCGTGCAGGGCTTCGGCGTCACGTTGACCATCGGTATTTTCACGACGATGTTTGCGGCCGTCGTCGTCAGCAAGCTCCTGCTGGAATTCCTTATTCTTCCGGGTTACTTCAAGAAGCTGCCCATGTTCCGGGTTCTCCAGGACACCAACTTCGACTTCATGGCGAAGGCCAAGGCCGCCATCATCGTCTCCGTGCTGATTGTGATCGCCGGCGTTGTTACGGTCATCGTCAAGGGCAAGGAGGTCTATGGTATCGATTTCGCAGGTGGTGATTCCATCACGATGTCCTATTCAAAGCGCGTGGAGGCTCCTGCACTCACCGCGACCGCACGTGCCGCCGGCTTCGAGGAAGTCAACTTCTCCTTCCAAAAGCAGATCGGCGGGGACAAGGAGGTCATCAGGGTCACGACTCCCTTTGATCAAGCCAAGCCCCTTGTCGCCAAGTTGATGGCGGCCCATCCTGAGGCCCAGTTTGTGATGCAGGGCGAAGCCCGCATCGGTCCTTCGGTCGGCGAGGAAATCCAGTGGAATGCGCTGTGGTCGGTGTTCTGGGCGCTCGTGCTCATCATGATCTACGTGGCCTTCCGCTTCGAGGTGGGCTACGGCATAGGTGCCGTGCTCTCCACGTTGCACGACCTTCTGATGGTGATCGGCATGTTCGTCATGTTCGGTCGTCAATTCAACGCCTCGATGGTCGCCGCCATCCTCCTGATCGCAGGCTATTCCATCAACGACACGATCGTTGTCTTCGACCGCATCCGTGAGGAGTTGCACAACAACCCCGACGCCAGGTTGAAGGACATCATCAACAGGTCGCTGAACCTTACCCTTTCACGCACGATCATCACGGGCGGCACGACCTTCCTCTCGGCCGTCACGCTGATCATCGTCACCACGGGTGAGATCAACGACATCGCCTTCACCCTGCTCATCGGTGTGATCACCGGAACCTTCTCCTCCCTGTTCATCGCCGCCCCGATCTTCTACTGGTGGCACAAGGGTGACCGTAAGCATGTGGAAGCCCACAGCGACGTTAAGCCCGTGTACGACTGGGAAGGCTCAAGCAAGGCCTCCGAGTAATCTTCAAGGTCCGGCCGCCGCATCACCTGCGGCGGCCTTTGTTTCGGTGAAGGCTCCCTTGTCGGGCATTCGCCGCCGCACAATGGAACCGTGCCACCCCGAGCGGGCGGCCGGGGCCGGGACCAGGAGAACACAATGCGTTGGCTTTACACTCCAGTTTCCACTGAGGAGGCCGGCATCCTGAGCCGCAGGGCGGGGCTTACCCCCGTCATGGCGGAACTCCTGCTGCGCCAGGGCATCGCCGACATCGAGTCGGCTGAGCGTTTCCTCAAGCCCACGCTCGCCGAGCTGGGAGACCCCTTCGCCCTGCACAACCTGCAGGCGGCTGCCACGCGCCTGCGTCAGGCAATCCTCGACCGCGACGAGATCGTCGTGCTTGGTGACTACGACGTCGACGGCGTGACCAGCACGGCCCTGCTCGTGAGCGTCATGCGTCGCTTCGGGTCGAATCCGCGCTTCGTCGTGCCGCGTCGCTCCGAGGACGGCTACGGCCTCTCGCGCAGCGCCATCGATCGTGCGCTCGAGGGGGGCGTGCCCAAGCTTTTCATCGCCCTGGACTGCGGCACCAATTCCCACGAGGAAGTGGCCTACCTGCGCGGCCTGGGTGCCGACGTGATGATCGTCGATCATCACCGCTCCAAGGAGACGCAGCCGGATGCCGACTGCCTCCTGATCAACCCCCACGTCTTCGAACGTGAGGGCGACGCCGCCTGGCGCAACCTCTGCAC
Organism: Opitutaceae bacterium; assembly: GCA_023265535.1. Taxonomy (GTDB): domain Bacteria; phylum Verrucomicrobiota; class Verrucomicrobiia; order Opitutales; family Opitutaceae; genus MWDT01. Next base: position 842 of record JAHFTI010000472.1, on the reverse strand, counting down.
CGTCGGCCTGGTCTTCAAGCTGATGCACGGGCTGCTCAAGCTCCTGCGCGCCGAGAACAACCCCGTCGCCTTCCGCCTGAAGCTGCGCGACCACCTCGACCTGGTGGCCCTCGGCACCGTCGCCGACCTCGTCCCGCTGCAGGGGGAGAACCGCCTGCTGGCGCGCCATGGCCTCAAGATCCTCCAGCAGACCTCCCGCCCCGGCCTCACCGCCCTCATGAAGGTGGCGGGCGTCCGCGCCGGGCAGGAACTCATGCCGGTCGACGTGTCCTTCCGGCTCGGGCCGCGCATCAACGCGAGTGGGCGCCTCGCCGACGCCGCGCTCTCGGTCGAGCTCATGCTCAGCGATGACGCCGCCTTCTGCGAGGAGACCGCCCGTCAGCTCGACGCCTTCAACCGCGAGCGCCAGGACATCGAGCGCCAGATCACCGAGGAGGCGGAGCGCCTCATCGAGACCCATTACCTGAAGGATCCGGGCATCGTCCTCTACGGCGACAACTGGCATCCGGGCGTGGTCGGCATCGTCGCCGGACGCGTCACGCGCAAGTACAACCGACCCTGCATCGTGCTCGGCAATGAGGGCGAGCAGGCCAAGGGCAGCGGACGCAGCGTGGACAAGCTCAACCTGGTGGACGTGCTCGGCACCTGCTGCGAGCACCTCAACAGCTGGGGCGGCCATCCCATGGCCGTGGGCGTGGCCCTGCCCAAGGAGCACATCGAGACCTTCCGCCTGCAGTTCTCCGAGGCCGTGCGCAAGCATGCCGGCGGCGACATCGCCGAGCAGGACCTGACCCTCTCCGCCTGGCTGCTGCCCGAGCAGATCCGCGAGCGCCTCATGGAGG
>JAHFTI010000471.1 GCA_023265535.1 Opitutaceae bacterium | reverse complement strand
GCCATCAACGCCCCGGATCGCCTGGCGCTAGTGGTGGACCGGGGCAAGCGTGTCATCATGGCCAGCCCAGCCATGGGCCTCACGACGCTTTCCCAGGCCCGCGAAAGCGATCTCTATGAGCAGGCGATGGAGCGCGGCGACAACGTGTACCTCCACGACCACAGGCTGCCGGGCTCTATCTTCTCCGAACGCAACCTCGCCACGATCTTCAAGGTGGAAAGCCTCGGGTGGTCCGTCCTGCTGGAGGAGCCCCTCTGGAAAAGCCAGCGCGTGATCGTCGGCTACTACCTGATGACCTTCCTCTGGGCGCTGGTGGCCATCGTGGTGATCCTCTTCCTCGCCCGGCTCACGGCCGCCGAAATCACGCGCCCCCTCGAAAGCCTCGCGGCCAGCACGCGATCCCTTCACGACAACAGCGCCCCGCCGGCCGAACTGGTGATCGATGCCGGCGCCCCCATGGAGATCCGCCAGCTCGCGGCGGACCTGCACTCGACAGCCCTGAGGCTGAGCCAGACAAACTTCGAGCTGGCCCAGACCGTGCGTGAGCGCGACCGCTCCAGCCTGGAGCTGCGCGACCTGCTCGGACAGCTCGACGCCAAGGTCCGCGAACGCACCTCGGAGCTGGAGATCGCACGCGCCCTCGCCGAGAAGGCGAACTCCGCGAAGAGCGAGTTCCTCGCCAACATGAGCCACGAGCTGCGCACCCCGCTGCATGCCATCCTGGGCATGACGGAGCTGCTCACGCGCGGCATCAACGGCCCCCTCAGCCAGGCCCAGGCCGAAAGCGCGCGGCTCATCGAAGACAGCGGCCGACACCTCCTCTCCCTCATCAACGACATCCTCGACCTCTCCAAGATCGAGGCGGGCCAGCTCACGCTCGACATGCAGCCCGTGGGCGTGCGCCAGCTCTGCGAGGCCAGCCTGCGCATGGTGCGCGACGCCGCGCGCAAGAAGCACATCCAGCTCACCACCGACACCGACGAACGCGTGGTCGAATTCATGGGGGACATGCGCCGCCTCAAGCAGATCATCGTGAACCTGCTCTCGAACGCGCTGAAGTTCACGCCCGAGGGCGGACGCGTCGGCATCCGTATCCAGGCAGATGATACACTCAGCGAGCTCACCATCGGGGTGTGGGACACCGGAATCGGGATTTCGCGGGAGAACCTGGAGAGCCTCTTCCAATCCTTCGTCCAGATCGACAGCCAGCTGGCGCGCCGCTACGAGGGCACGGGGCTGGGGCTCGCTCTCGTGAAGCGCCTGACCGAGCTGCACGGCGGCAAGGCCGGCGTCGAGTCCGAACCCGACAAGGGCAGCCATTTCTACATCATCCTGCCCATGCGCGGCATGCAGGCCCCGGTGCCCGTGCCCAAGCGCACGGCCCACCAGCCGGGCATCCCGCGCTTCAAGCGATCCCCCCTGGTGCTCGTCGCCGAGGACAATCCGACCAACACCCAGCTGCTGGGCATGTTCCTGGAGAAGTCCGGCTGCCGCATCCTCTACGCCGCCACCGGAGTGGCGGCCGTGGACCTGGCCGTCAGGCGCAACCCCGAGATCATCCTCATGGACGTGCAGATGCCGGAGATGGATGGCATCGAGGCCACGCGCCGGCTCAGCAGCGACCCGCGCACGGCCGGCATCCCGATCATCTGCATCACCGCCCTGGCCATGCCCGAGGACCGCGCACGCTGCCTCGAGGCGGGCGCACGCCACTACCTCAGCAAGCCCTACGAGATGAGCGACCTTCTCGAGGCCCTGGTCCGCCTGGTCCCCGACCTCGTCATGCCTCCCTCCGTCGTGGAGATCCGCGCCGGGGCGCCCCTTTTCAAGCCGGAACACCTCCCATGAACCCAACCCTCCGCCACAAGATCCTGGTCGCCGACGACGACACCCGTGGCCTGCATTTCCTCAAGGGCCTTCTCAGCAGCGAAGGCTATGAGCTCAGCTGCGCCTGCGACGGCAAGGAGGCGCTGACCCTGGCCGAGGAGAGCGTGCCGGATGCCATCCTCCTGGATGTCATGATGCCGGGCATGGACGGTTTCGAGGTCTGCCGCCGCCTGCGCGCACACCCCGTGCTCAACCAGGTCCCCATCATCCTGCTGACTGCGCTCGATGACCGGGAGTCGAAGCTGGAGGGACTCGAGGCCGGGGCGGACGACTTCCTTACCAAGCCCTTCGATGCGACGGAACTCCTGGTGCGCCTGCGCACGATCACGCGCCTGAACCGTTTCCACCGCCTGGCGGAGGAACGCGCGCGCTTCGAGCAGATCGTGGCCTTTTCCCCCGACGGCATAGTCCTCGTGGAGCCCGATGGCAGGATCCTGCTGGCGAACCGTGAATTTGCGCGCATGGCGAGCACGCCCTCGGAGGCGGACTGCGTGGGGCAAAACGTGTACGACTGGCTGATAGGAGATGGCAACAGGCTGCTTGAGGAAAGCATCGCGCTCGCGCTCAGGTCGCAGCGCAGCAGGGGCTGCGAGCTGCTGGTCTCGGGCAACCCCGACCACGATCCCATCCCCGTTGAACTCACCGCGTCGACGATCCCCTGGGAGGGCCGCCAGATCCTGCAGCTCGTCCTGCATGACGTGCAGGAACGCAAGCGGCTGGAGGGGCAGGTCATGCGTTACCAGCGCATCGAGCTGCTCGGCGAGATGGCGGGCAGCATCGTGCACGACATGAACAACGTGCTCGGGGCGATCAACGGCAACATGATCCTGCTGGACATGAACCAGGACCTCGGGCCCGAGGCCAAGGAACGCATCGGCACCATCCAGCAGAGCATCCAGCGCGGCTCGGGAATCCTGCGGCAGCTGCTCGCGTTCACACGTGGTTCCGACGGGGAGTTCAACCCCGTGGACCTTGGCGAGATCGCCGAGGAGGTGTTCAACCTCGTGCAGCCGATGATGAAGTACCAGTACAAGCTCGAGAAGGAGATCGCCGAGGGGGTGCTCCCGATCGAGGCGGACTCCAACCAGCTCCACCAGGTGCTCATGAACCTGTGCGTCAACGCGCGTGACGCCATGGCCGACGGCGGCACCCTGAGGGTGTCTGTATTCGAGAAGCAACTACAGGCTGGGGAGGCGGCGCTCCTCTCTCCCGAGGCACGGCCCGGCCGTTACTCGTGCGTCTCGGTCTGCGACACCGGCACGGGCATGACGCCCGAGGTCCGCGCGCGCATCTTCGCCCCGTTCTTCACCACCAAGCCGCCCGGCAAGGGCACGGGCCTCGGCCTGGCCACGGTGCTGCGCCTGGTGGGCCGCCACCGCTGCTTCATCACGGTCGACAGCGAGGTCGGCAAGGGCACCTGCTTTGTCTGCCACTTCCCCGTGTCGGAATAGGCGGTCCCGGTGGGGAGGACCTGGGACAGGGTGCCCAGCCCATTCAGCCGCGCCGCGGAGCCTTTTCCTGCGCTGCGGCGGGACTGGCTTGCGCGGCACGAGGGCGCGAGGGCAAAGGCGCGGGAGGCGTCGGATTGCGCACAAAGATCCCCAGGGTCGTCTCGCGCAGGTAACTGTTCCATTGCCGGTCCATCTCGGCGAGCGAATCGTGCATGGGGCACGGCTCGTTGTTGCCGCACCAGTTGGGACCGAAGGGGCACATGATCTTGTCCTGTTCCCGCTCGAAGACCTCCACGATCTCGTGCAGCCGAATGCCCTCGGGCTTGCGCGCCAGCCAGTAGCCGCCGCCCGGGCCCCGCGTGCCCAGGACCAGGCCCGCCGAGGAAAGCAGCGTGAGCAGCTTGGCGACGAGCGTCGTGGGTTGCCCGCGCAGGCGCGAGATCTCGGGCGAGCTCAGGCGCGTCTCGCCGTCGTCATAACGCTCGGCGAGCAGGCTCATGATGGAAATGGCGGTCTGGGCGGTTTTTCCGCAGC
>JAHFTI010000470.1 GCA_023265535.1 Opitutaceae bacterium | reverse complement strand
GAAGGACCTCGTTGTCACCCGTGGTGGTGCGGGTGACCTGGCCGTCCTCACGGGTGACGACGAGGTCCTTCTCGCGCGTGTTGCCATTCGGACCCGTCGACGTGGTTTCCTTGACGAAGCCGTTCTCCGTGCGGGTGCGTTCCTTCTCGACGGTCGCGGTCTTGCCGTCGCTGCGGGTCACGGTGGTGTTGCTCTGATGGTGTCCGGGGCTGTTTTCCACGGTGCGGGCATAGGTGCCGGAATTGCCGTTGGAGCGCTGCCAGGTGCCGGTGCGCGTGCGGGTGCCCGCCTCGGCGAGGGAGCACAGCGTGAGGAGGGAGCCAAGAACGGCGAGGAGCCGGAGAGAGGAGGAGAGGTGCATATTCATGGTTACGCATCATGAAACGCCGGCAGCGGGGTTGCGGTTGCCGGTCCTGTCCGAATAGATCCGGGAAAAAGCGCCCTCTCTCCTGCAACCCGCGGCGTACTCCTGCGTTCACCGCCTGTCGGGCGTCCTCAGGAGAGGCCCAGGCTGTGCAGGGCAGCGGCCACGCCCGCCTCATCGTTGGAGAGCGTGCTGTGCGTGGCCGCCTGCAGCACTTCCGGGTGCGCATTGCCCATGGCGACACTCGTGCCACAGGCCCGGATGAGCTCCAGGTCGTTGAGGTCGTCGCCGAAGCATACGGTTTCGTCCCAGCGGATGCCGTGCGCGTGCAGGAGGGCGGCGACTGCGCTGCGCTTGGAGACACCCCGGAACATCACCTGCAGCAGTCCTCCCTTGTCGGTGAGCACACTCTCGCAGTCCTGAGGGAGCAGCGCCCTGAGAGGGGCGACATGCGCCGGCGTGGGGACGTCGATGAGGATCTTGGGTGTGGGGCGGATCGGGAGTTGGGAGCGTTGCAGGTTGGCCTGGTAATCGCAGGGGAAGTGGCGATCGAAATTGCCCACGCAGTAAAGCTCATTGTCGTGCTCCAGCCCGCAGGCTAGCTCGGGAAAGTGCCCCGCCATGCGCTCCAGCAGCTCATGGACCAGCGAGGCTGGAATGAGGGCATCGGATACACGTTTGCGGTCGTGGAAGACCACGGCGCCATTGTAGCAAATAAGGTGCCCGGTGTCTGCCAGGCCGTCGAGCAGCGGATAGGTGGCCCTCGGAGGACGTGCCGTGGCGAAGGCGACGAGAGCGCCGGGCCTACGGCGCAGGCCGAGGATTGCCTCGCGGTTTGCGGGCGGGACCTGTTTGCGCGAGTCGAGCAGGGTTCCATCCAGGTCGAAAATGAAGGCGCGCAGGGAGCGCCCGGCCTGGGCGGGTGATTGAACCATGGAGTGCGATACGGAGAGCTCCCCCTGCCTGTCAAGGCAGAGGCGTCGCCCCTCCTTCGGGGGCTGGCCCTGCACGGTGGACGATCCGTGGGTCAGTCAACCGGAGCTCCAGCGGTGGTCATGCGGCGAAACCGAAGCGGTCCCTGACGGCGAGGTTGTCGATGTTGAGGGACTGACGCAGCATTTCGGAGGCGCAGCGGTCCGCGGCCACCTTCAGCAGGCGGTCGAACTGGGCGCCCTTCAGGACTGCACCCTCGTGGCGGATCTGATGGATGCGGGAACCGCTGGCGAGCAGGTGCATGATGAAGTCCTCAAGCTCCACGGGGTCGTCGGTTTGATGGGTGAAGGTACGGTCGCAGTGTTGGTGCAACGTGGAGTAGTCGATCGCGAATTTGGAGAACATGACTTGTGTGGGTTTGGGCCGCGTGTGGGCGGGTGTTGGACGCAGGGTTGTGACTGCGCCCCGGGGAAATCCCTTGGTAGGATACACCCCGGCCTGAGCCCTGCGCCATGGAGCCTTTGCCCTAGGCATTCTGCCTAGGGTAACGGGCATGCGTCGGGGGGGCTCGGACCCGTCCAAGGCAAGCGGGAACAGGTGCTGGGCTGTTCGTCGCACGCATGCAAAAAAGTGCCGCGACCCAGGCTAGGGTCGCGGCGTGGTGTGTAGGGGGGCGCCCACCCCTGATCCGGGTGCGCCCCGAGATGTGCGCTGAACCAGGCGGTCCGGCTTTCTCAGACCTTTGTCCGATGGACTCCGCGGCGGCGGCGGAGCGCGACGAGGGCCGCCAGCGAACCGGCGCCCAGCAGGCCGTAGGTGGAGGGTTCAGGAACGGGTGTGACGCTGGGTGCCTCGGCGCTGAAGCCATTGTAAGCGGCCTCGTTCAGCATGGGCGAAAGCGCCAATTCTCCCGGGTTTGACGTGATTGTGATGGCGTCGGACAGCTGTTGTGAGAAGGAACGCTGTGAGCCCACGTAAAATCCCATGGAGCCGCTGCGGTCGAAGGAGAGGGGCACTTCAAAACTGGTCGGCGTCATGTTGCCCGTGGAGTAATAGGGGGAGAGATATCCAAACAAGTTCTGCCCTGCACCATTGTAGATTCCGGCATACCAGACGTCGGGATTTTCCAGCCCGCCTGTCCACGTGAGAGCGGTGCCGCCTGCCCTCAGGTCCGTGGGATTTCCCTGCATTGTGATACCGCTGAATTCCGGAAGGGTCTGGCTACCGACTGTGAAGCCGATTGTGGTGGCGGATGCCCCCTTTGTGGCAATGATGTGGTAGTCGCCGACAAGGGCATCGGCCGCAGCAGCACTGCTCGCCAAGGACTGAAATTCCGCGCTGGGGTAAACGGAGACCCAGGGGGCATTCTCGGTGCTGTTCCACCAGGCGTGTGAGAGCAGCAAATTCCCCTTGAACAGGTCCACCGAGTCGAAGGTGGGGATGTACTGCGTGGTCTGTGTCAGCTCATCGTAGAAGGAGGTCACGGGCACGTAGCTGGTGGCCTGTATCCCAAAGTATTCGTTGGGAGTCCAAAGCAGGCTACCATTGGACGAATAGCTGCTCCAGGAGGAGCGGTAGATTTGGAAATCCAGCTGGATTGCCGTTTGCTGTGCAGTGGCGACCGCGGCAGCCAGGGCTCCGAGGGCGCTGAGGGCGAGTGTGCGTAGGGTGTTCATGGGAAGACCCAGCGAGCTGTACGTGCTGAACATCATGGGCCAAGATGATTTGTGTCATGGAAACCCTGAGCGCTGTAGCGTTAAATCACTGCGTGTTTTTTGGCCTCCTATGAGAATGATTTCTGCAGGCCTGCTTCCTTGAAGAGGAGGGGTGTTCGAACGCGCCCTGAGCTGGCAAGTTATGAGCAGTGCTCCTAGGGAATTTCCTAGGTCGGCCCACGTTTCCCTCCTGCGCGTGTCGGATCGGATCATCGCCGTCCTGAATCGCAAAAAAAGCCCCCGCTGTTTCGGCGGGGGCCTGGAGCAGGCTCCTTCTTGGAACCCGACAAGGTGCAGGGCGGTGCTCAGCCCAGGGTGGCGATGACCTTCACGCCGTCCTTGATGAGGTCGAGCGGGATGAGGTTTCCTTCGACCGTCCTGCTGCCGACCTGGAGGCTCTTCACTCCCTTGCTCAGACCGGCCGGGTTCCTCACCTCGATGCGCACGCGCTTGCCGCGGAAGACGCGTGTCATGGTGAAGCCGGGCCAGGACTTCGGGATGCAGGGGTCGATGCGCAGGCCGTCGAGCTCGGGGCGCACGCCGAGGATCCACTGGATCGCGGTGTGCTGGCTCCAGGAGGCGGTGCCGGAGAGCCAGGCGACGCGCGATTTGCCCGCGTTGCGGTTGCAGGTGGCGTAGGTGGTCTGGCAATGCACGTAGGGCTCGATCTCGCGCAGTTCGGCGCGGTCGTTGTAGGCCGAGGGCATGAAGGCGCGGTAGTACTCGTAGGCTTGGTCGCCGTTGCCCAGGAGGCACTCCGCGATGACCGCCCAGCTCTGCGTGTGGCAGAAGATGCCGGCGTTTTCCTTGATGCCGTGGTTGTAGATCACGCCGCCCATGACGGTCGGGGGCGTGTTCGTGAA
>JAHFTI010000469.1:2811-3876 GCA_023265535.1 Opitutaceae bacterium | reverse complement strand
CAGCCCGACGAGGTCCTGCTCGTGGCCGACGGCGCCCTCGGCCAGGAGGCCGTCAATGTCGCCAAGACCTTCCACGAGGCCCTCACGCTCACCGGCCTGGTCCTCACCAAGCTCGACGGCGACGCCCGCGGCGGCGCCGCCCTCTCGATCAAGTCGATCACCGGCGTGCCCATCAAGTTCATCGGCACCGGCGAAAAGACGGCCGACTTCGACACCTTCTATCCCGACCGCCTGGCCTCGCGCATCCTCGGCATGGGCGACGTCGTGTCGCTCGTCGAGCGCGCCCAGGAGACGATCGACCAGAAGGAGGCCGAGAAGATGGCGGAGAAGCTCCGCAAGGCCGACTTCAACCTCGAGGACTTCCTGCAGCAGATGCGCCAGATCAAGAAGATCGGCTCGATGGACAGCATCCTCGGCATGCTCCCCGGCATGAACGGCATCAAGCTCGACGGCGAGGCCGAGAAGGCCATGGCGCGCACCGAGGCGATCATCCTGTCGATGACCAAGAAGGAACGCCTCAAGCCCGAGATCCTCAACGGCAACCGCCGCCTGCGTATCGCCAAGGGCGCCGGCGTGAAGGTCGTCGACGTGAACCAGCTCCTCAAGCAGTTCCAGCAGATGCAGCAGATGATGAAGATGCTGAAGGGCGGAAACATGAAGAAGCTGCAGCGCCAGATGGGCGGCATGGGTGGCATGGGCGGCATGGGTGGCAAGGGCGGGATGCCCGGTGGCATGAAGATGCCCCCCGGCATGCGTCCCCCGGGCTTCTGAGCGAGGCGATGAAGGTCGTCCTCGCAGAAAAGCCCTCCGTCGCACGCGACATCGCGAAGCACCTGGGAGCAAACAAGCGGGGCAATGGCTGGCTTGAGGGCAATGGCTGGACCGTCACCTGGGCCTTCGGGCACCTCGTTGAATTGCAGGAGCCCGAGGACTACAAGCCCGAGTGGAAGGCCTGGCGCCTCTCCAGCCTGCCGATCTTTCCAGAGACCTTTGGCCTGCGCCCGCGCGCCGGGGACAACGGGGCCCTGGAGCAGCTCAACACCATCAAGCGACTCTTCACGGAGG
>JAHFTI010000469.1:0-2801 GCA_023265535.1 Opitutaceae bacterium | reverse complement strand
CGAGGAAATCATCTGCGCCACGGACGCCGGACGCGAGGGCGAGCTGATCTTCCGCTACATCCTGCATTGGAGCGGCTGCGAGCAGAAACCCTTCCGCCGCCTCTGGATCAGCTCGCTGACGAGCGAGGCGATTGAGAAGGGCTTCGAGAAACTCGCGCCGGGCGCCCAGTACGACCGCCTCTACCAGGCCGCGCGCTGCCGCAGCGAGGCCGACTGGCTCGTGGGCATCAACGCCACGCGTTTCTTCACCGTGGAATACGGACGGCGCAAGCTGCTGCTCAGCCTCGGCCGCGTGCAGACGCCCATCCTGGCCATGATCGTGGGGCGCGACCTCGAGGTGGAGGGCTTCAAGGCCGAGGACTTCTGGGAAGTGCACACGCTCTGCCGCGGCGCCACCTTCAAGCACACCAAGGGCAAGATCGCCGCCAAGCCCGAGGCCGACGCCATCCTGGAAAGGATCACAGGTCAACCCCTCGTGATCACAGGCGTGGGCAAGAAGAACACCCTGGCCAATCCGCCCCAGCTCTACGACCTCACGAGCCTGCAGCGCGACATGAACAAGCGCCATGGCTTCACGGCCGACCAGACCCTCAAGATCGCGCAGGAGCTCTACGAGAAGAAGCACCTCACCTACCCGCGTACCGACAGCTGCTACCTGAGCTCCGACATCGTACCCGGCATCCCGGCGCTGCTCGAGCGCCTGCGCCCGCTCAAGCCCGTGGAGATCGGCCGCCTGAAGCTCGACGCCCTCCCCTTCAACAAGCGCATCGTCGACGACAAGAAGGTCAGCGACCACCATGCCATCATCCCGACGAACGTGACGGGAGAGGCCCTGCAGGGCGACGAGGCCAAGGTGTACGATGCCGTGCTCACGCGGCTGATCTCGGTGTTCTACCCGCCCTGCATCAAGGCCGTCACCACAGTGGATGCCGTCTCCGCCGGTGAGCCCTTCCGCGCGCGCGGAACCGTGCTCGTGGACCAGGGCTGGCAGCAGCTCTACGGCGATGCGGCCGAGGACGAAAAGAAGCCCGCCAAGGCAAAGGCGGGAGGCAAGGACGCCGCGGCCAAGGACGGCGAGGGCGAAGGCGACGAGGCCGAGGACGAGGCCACGCAGACCCTGCCCGATTTCGCCGAGGGCGAAGCCAACCCGCACGAGCCGAGCGTCCCCAAGTTCAAGACCTCCGCGCCCAAGCGCTTCACGGAGGCAAGCCTGCTCCAGCTGATGGAAACGGCCGGCAAGAACGTGACGGATGAGACGCTGAAGGAGGCCCTCAAGGAGAAGGGCGTCGGCACGCCCGCCACGCGCGCCGCGATCATCGAGGTGCTCATCGCGCGCACCTACGTCGAGCGCCGCAAGAAGAACCTCGTGAGCACCGACGCAGGGCGCGCCCTCATTGCCCTCGTGCAGAACGAGCGCCTCAAGTCGCCCGAGCTGACGGGCGACTGGGAATACCGCCTCAAGCAGATGGAGCGCGGCGAATACGAGGCCCCGGTTTTCATGGCGGAGGTGCAGGCCTACACCCGCGAGATCCTTCAGGGCACCTCCGAAAAGACCGTCGACCTGAACAGGCTCGGCCCCTGCCCGTGCTGCGGGGCGCCGGTCATCCAGGGACGCAGGGCCTATGGCTGCTCAAGGTGGAAGGAGGGCTGCACCTTTGTGTTGCCCGTCACCCTCTGGGGACTGGAGATCTCGCCGGTCTTGGCCCGCGAGATCCTGGTCCACAAGCAGAGCCTGACGCCGCATCCCATCGAGGTGGAGGGCAAGAAGCTTTTCGCGCAGCTGCGCTTCGACAAGAAGGGCAAGGCCCAGTATGACGAGGCGGAACTGCCCAAGCAGGAAAAGGACCCCAATGCGATCGGCAGCTGTCCGATCTGCGCGGGCGACGTCGTCGAAGGGCGCAAGGCCTGGGGCTGCAGCAACTGGCGCAGCGGCTGTAAATTCGTGGTGTGGAAAACCATCGCGCAAAAGGAGATCAGTGCGGACGTCGTGCGCCAGCTCCTGACCGAGCAGGTCACGCCTCCGCTGGAGGGTTTCGTCTCCAAGGCGGGCAAGCCCTTCGCCGCCAGGCTCAGGGTCGTTCAGGGCGAGGTGAAGTTCGACTTTGGCGCCTGAGCGGGGCGGGTGGCGGCAAGGATCCCGTAGAGATCGGAGAGGCTGAGGGGCTTGCGATGCAGGGTCCCGATGCCCGCCTCCTGGGCGGCCTTGGCGACAACCGCGGGATCATGCGCGGTGATGAGCACAAGGCAGGGGCGTGGATGGGCGCCGAACCGGGCCTGCTCGCACGCCTTCAGCAAGGTGAGGGCGGTGTGCGAACCGAGGTTGTAATCGAGAAGGGCCAGATCAAAGGAATACCCACAGAGCAACGCTTCCGCCTTCGCCACATCCGGGGCGAACTGCGCGGCGACGCCAAGCTGCTCCAGGAACTGTCCCAGCGCGTCGCGCTGAAGTGGATCATCCTCCACCACCAGCACACGCAGGGTGGAGAAATTCAGTTCCCCGCCTGCGGCGATTTCGGGATCGGAGGTGGCGGGCAGGAGCGGCCATTCCACCCAGAAACAGGAGCCGCCGCCCTCGCGGGGAGAATAGCCGATGCGTGCACCGCTCAGGTCGGCGAGCCGCTTGGAGAGGGCCAGGCCCAGGCCTGCGCCCTGGCTGTTGCCATCCGCCGCGGGGAGACCCCCGCGCATGAATGGCTTGAAAAGGTGCTCACGAAACTCCACGGCGACACCCGGCCCGGTGTCGCAGACCTCGAAGCGATGAAAGGGCAGGGTTCCCTCCACGGGCAGAGGGCATGAGCGCA
>JAHFTI010000468.1 GCA_023265535.1 Opitutaceae bacterium | reverse complement strand
GAACACGGGCAAGGGCACCTCGGTCTCGAAGGCCCCCTACGATGCCGTGGAGCCCAGCTGGCTGGCCGACGGCCGCCACCTGGTGTACACCGCGCGCGACAAGGCCACGAGCGTGCTGTGCATCCTCGACACCGAGACGGGCAAGTCCACGAAGATCTCCGGCCCCCTCGCCGGCCAGACCTGCCAGGCCAGCGTGCTGGCCCCGTGAGCGCGGGGGTGTAACAGGATTTTGAATACGCAGGCCGCCCCTTCCCGGGCGGCCTTTCTCTTGTAGTGCGGTCACGGATACAGGTGGAGCGCCAGGGGCAGGAGGGCTGCCGAGGCGGCCAGCCAGAGGAGGGAGGCCTGGGCAAGGGGGCGCCAGCCCTGGGCGAGGAGCTCCCGGGGGCGGATGCCGCAGCCGGTGAGGAAGAGGGCGCCGGAGAGCAGGCCGCGCCCGCCCAGGGCCAGGCTCTGCCAGAGGGCGTGGAAGGCGGGGAGGAGCGTGCCCAGCAGGGCGGCCCCGAGGAAGCCGGCGAGGAACCAGGGGAAGGGGGCGCGGGCGCGGCCGCCGGCGGACAGGTGCGCCGCAAGGAGGCAGGCCGGGATGATCCACAGGGCGCGCGTGAGCTTGACGGGCAGCGCGAGTGCGAGGGCCTGGTCGCCATAGGCGGCGGCGGCGCCGGCCACGCTGCTGGTGTCGTGGATGGCCAGGGCGCTCCAGAGTCCGAAGGCCTCCTGGCTCATTCCGAGGGCGTGGCCGACGAGCGGGAAGAGGAGCAGGGCGGCGCCGTTGAGCAGGAAGACCAGGGCCAGGGCCGAGCCGGTCTGCAGCGCGCCGGCCCCGATGGCGGGGGCGAGGGCGGCGATGGCGCTGCCGCCGCAGATGGCGGTGCCTCCCGAGAGCAGGGTGGAGAGCCTGCCCTCGACGCGGAGGAGGCGCCCCAGCAGGAGTCCCGCGCCCAGGATGCCGAGGATGCTCAGCAGGCTGCTCAGGGCGAAGCCCGCCCCGGTCGAAACCACCGTGCCGAGGGTCATGCCGAAGCCCAGCAGGATGACGGCCGCCTTGATGCCGCGCTGGGCCACCTGGGCGGTGAAGTCGGGGGCCGGGTTGCCCAGCATCCAGGTGAGGGCGAGGCCGAGCAGAAGGGCGGCCGCGGGCGGCAGGCCGAGGAAGAGCGAGGCGACCAGGCCGGCGAAAAGCAGGGGGGCGGCCAGGTGGCGGGTGAGTTCGCTGCGTGTCTCGCTTTTCATGGAGACAGAGTAGCATGGAATAGTGTTCAGCAGGGTTGAATAAACTGACATGATTGTTCAATTTTATTGAATAATTGCGGCGTCCGTCATCGGTTTCACTTCCGTTCCAGCATTTCCTCCTACCTTTCACTCTCGGCGGTCACGGTCGGCAGCGATACCCGGGACTGTTTCCGAGGTGCTCCCGGGCGAGATCCTCCCACCCACTCCCAGGCGTGATCCTTCAATCCTCCCCCGGGCGCCCCCCCTCCCATCCACTCCCAACGCAGTCAGCCCACCGTTCCATGGACATCACACTCAGGCAGCTTTCGGTATTTGTGGCGGTGGCCCGCTCGGGCGGGCTGGCGGAGGCGGCGTCGCGTTGCGGGATCAGCCGTGCGGCGGCCAGCATGGCGCTGTCGGAGCTTGAGCGCGCCTCGGGCGGTCCCTTCTTCACGCGTGCCGGGCGCGGGCTTCAGCTCAACGACCGGGGGCGCAGGCTGCTTCCCGGCGCCGAGGGCTTGGTGCAGGGAACCGCGGAGTGGCTGGACTCCGCGCGCGGGCGCGAGGGCGAGCTCGTGGGTGAGCTGCGCGTGGGCTGCAGCATGACGATTGGCAACTATTGCCTGCCTGCGCTGCTGCCCGGCTTCCTGGCGCTTCATCCGAAGGCGAGGCTCGCACTCCGCATCGGCAATTCCGCCGATGTCTGCGAGGGGCTGCGGCGGGGAGACATCGACATGGGCCTGGTGGAGTCGGAGCAGATCCCGCACGGGCTCGAGGCCGTGCTGTGGTGCCGGGACCGCATGGTGGTGGTGGTGCCGCCGGGGCACCCGCTGAGCTCGGGGCGCAAGCCCTCGCGCAAGGCGCTGGGAGGGCAGACCTGGCTGGTGCGTGAACCGGGCTCAGGCACCCGCGAGATCGCCGACGATTTCCTGAAGACCCTGTCCTCGGTGCGTTCCCTGGTTGAGATGGGCGGGGCCGAGGCGATCAAGCGTGGCGTCCGGGCCGGCATGGGCCTTGCCCTGCTTTCCCGCCACACCGTGCTCGAGGAACTGGCCGCGGGACAACTCACCGAGCTCGCCCTCGCAGACAGCCCCCTGCGGCGCTTCAGCATCGTGAGTTTTCCCGGGCAGCACACCAGCAGCCTGGCGCGCGGCTTCAGGCAGTGGCTGGCGCACAACACACCCTCCGGGCGGGAGTGAGCAGCAGCGCCCGCCCCTGAGTGTCCTCGCGGCACGGGCAGGTCGCCTCCTGCCGCGTGCTCGCATGACGGGCGCGTCGAGCCGGCCTGGCCCCTAGCTTCGATCGCCCAGGGCTTTTTCCAGCCTGCGCATGTCGTCCTCATGGGGGGCCGACTGGATCGGTCCAGGCGTCACCATCGGGAGGGCCACCGGGTCATGCTCCGCCTTCCAGAGCGTGTCGTAGAGATCGATGTTTTCATTCCTGAGGAGAATCGACGCGACCGTCCGCAGGCTCCCCGTGCCCGGGGGACGTTTCCTGAGTTCACGGAAGGTGCGTGGCAGCAGTTCCGGTCCTCCTTTTTCGGCAAGCATGAAGACCGCACGAGTGGCGAAGGCGTAGCGCGCCTGTTGCAGGCCAGGATCGATTGAGTCCTGCCTCTCCCGTTCCCTCACCGTCCAGTCCGAAAGGTTCGTGCGACCCAGGTACCTCGCGTGCCTGGTGAGATCCCGCTGGAGTGCCAGTGTCTGGTTGGCGCAGGCTTCCCCCTCAAATTCCCGCATGATGCTCCATGCGACACGGTTTGCCGCCCCTTCGCAGAACCAGCGTCGGTCAGGGCCCGTGAGATATGGCATGGCGATCAGCATCTCAGCCACCTCATGGAGGAGGGCGAAGGTTCTCTCCGCGGGTGGAATGCCCTTGCCCTTTGTCTTTCGCTCCTTGCGGAGCTCCTGAAGCAGGGTGACTGCGTTGGCAGCCGCCTCATCAGGGGGGAGGTCCTTTCCCTCGGGGGTGCGCGTCCCGACGGGGAGCAACACACTCATCCTGTCCGCCCGCTCCAGGAGTGTTCGGCCTCGTGAGCGTACGATCTGCAGGTCGGTATCCAGGTCGGTTGCCTGGTTGCCCGGCCCCACCGGGTGCTGGGATTTGCCTTCGATGCAGTCATGGCCGAGCCTGATGCTGAGGTAGGGGGTGGTGATGCAGAGGAAGTAGTCATCCTCAAGCTTGGGCCTGTCCCAGGTATCGAGCCGGCTCAGGTTGTCGTGGATCTCGAACCTTATGCCCTTGCCGTCAGGCTCAAGACGGAACCCATCGATCTGTTCGCCGCGCTTCAGGCGTTCAAGCAGCTCGTCGCGATCCCAGAGGATGAACATGGCCGTGGCGTCGCACTTATGAAGGAACCTGGCTTGGACCTGCTCCAGGATTTCGGTGCCCAGGAAGACCAGTGACGCCTCATCGAAGGTGTTCTCAAGGTAACGTTCCGGGCCGTCCATGCCGAGCTCCCTGGCCAGCAGGTTGAGGATGAGGGTCCTGTTGTTTATCACCCAGGCCATGGTAAAGTGCGTGAGCTCATCGGTGGGAGCGGCCTACTTCAGGGTGATTCCGTTGCGCGTACGCCAGGAACGAATGGCCTTCGCCACGGGTTCCACGTACTGCTCCTTCACCGGACTGTATTCGATGGCCAGGCCATGTACCTGCCTGAGGAGGTGGCCCTGAT
>JAHFTI010000467.1 GCA_023265535.1 Opitutaceae bacterium | reverse complement strand
TTGATCTTCTGGTACAGTTCCGCGCTCTTGAGGAGGGCCTTGGTCGGGATGCAGCCCCAGTTGAGGCAGGTGCCGCCGGCGCGCTCCATTTCGATGACGGCCACCTTCTTGCCGAGCTGCCCGGCGCGGATGGCGCCAGCATAACCGGCGGGGCCGCCGCCAATGACGATGAGGTCGTATTCTGTGTTGTCAGCCATAGGGAAAGAATTTGGTTTAACTTCGTCACCCCACCCCCTGCGGTCAAACGCTTTCCTTATTTTGCGACAGCCATTTGCCCCTGCCTCCGCGGGAGTGCAGGAGGCCTGCTTTTCCTAATATCAGCGCCTGCCAGGGCAAACTGACAGAGGGCGGGAGGAAGGCTCGCGAGCCGCAACGCCAATTTCCGCTTGCGCCGGGCGCGGCCCTGCTCATGGTCCGCGTCGGCCAGGTGCCATGCATGGGCAGGCGCACGAACTCCGCCAGGACCGGAAGGTAGCAACGGTAGTGACGTTCTCCCAGTGCCGTGGAGTGCCTGGCCACTTTTTTTGCCCAAATGTCTCGTGCCGGTAAGCGGAACCGGCGGCCTGAGAAGGAACTGCGACGCACGAAGAATTCTGGAAGGCACCGCTTCTTTTTCCTTCAAACCGCCGCCCTGCACCGTCTAAATCGCCTCCCTTGCCCGGCGTGCCTCCCCACGGATCGCACACCTTGCCCACCCTTCGCTCCCGCTCATGTCAGGCTCCTATCAGGTCATCGCCCGCAAATGGCGTCCGCAGTCCTTCGACGATGTCGTCGGGCAGGACCATGTCGTGCGCACCCTGAAGAACGCCATCGGCCGCAACCGCATCGCACACGCCTACCTCTTCGTGGGCCCGCGCGGCACGGGCAAGACCTCGACGGCGCGCATCTTCGCCAAAGCCCTCAATTGCACCGGCGGTCCCAAGGCGGATTTCGACCCCAAGGATCCGGCGTGCGTCGCCATCGCCGAGGGCTCCCACCTCGACGTCATCGAGATCGACGGCGCCTCGAACAACGGCGTGGACCAGGTGCGCGACCTGCGTGAGACCGTGCAGTACCGTCCCGCCCAGGGCGCCTTCAAGGTCTACATCATCGACGAGGTGCACATGCTTTCCACGGCGGCCTTCAACGCGCTGCTGAAGACCCTCGAGGAACCGCCCGAGCACGTGAAGTTCGTCTTCGCCACGACGGATCCCCAGAAGCTCCTCCCGACGATCATCTCGCGCTGCCAACGCTTTGACCTGAAGCCCATCCCCGCCGACCTCATCGTCAAGCGCCTGCGCATGATCGCCGACAGCGAGGGCGTGAAGGTCGAGGACGGCGCCCTGGACTGCATCGCCCGCATGGCGGACGGCGGCATGCGCGACTCCCAGTCGATCTTTGACCAGATGATTTCCTTCTGCGGCGCCAACATCACCGAGGCGGATGTCCTCGACGTGTATGGGCTGGTTTCCGCTGAGAAGATCGCAGCGCTGGCGGGCTCCCTGGCGAAAGCCGACCACGCCGGCATGGTTGCGCTCATCGACGAGTGCGATGCGGCGGGCCGCGACCTCTCGCGCCTCCTCACCGACCTCCAGGAGTACCTGCGCCATTCGTTGCTCGACGCCATCGCAAACAAAGGCCGCAGCAAGCTGCTGGGCGTCACGATGACCACGGAGCAACTCACACGCCTTCTCGACGCTCTGCGCGAGGCCGAGGGCAAGGTGAAGCTGGGGCTCTCCGAGAAGATCAATTTCGAGGTGGCCCTGCTCAAGGCCATCGAGGCCAGCCGTGCACGGGCGATCGACAGCCTCATCGCGGAGCTCGCCAACCTGGCGGAGCAATCGACAGCCGCTGCGGGCGGCGAGGGCGCGTCGGGACCGGACGACGCTGGCTCAAAAAAAAAGCCCTGATCCTGCGGCTTGAGGAGCGCCTGAAGGGCGCCCTGGCGGAATTGCCCGAGAAACGGCTCCTCGGATTGCACCAATACAAGGCGCCGCCTCTCCTGGCCCGGCAGACCGTGTTGCGTGCCCAGCAACCGCAGAGCCCCGGCGCAGCCTCCGGCACCTCCTCCGAGGAGGACTACGAGCGCATCGAGGGTGTCGAGGAAAGCGCTTTCCTGGGTGAGTCCATGCCCGTGCCCAGCGAGGGTGACGAGAGCCCCCTTCCCGGCGCGAACGCCGAAGCCTCGGCACTGGCTGCGGCACGCGGAGGTGGCGAGGACGTCATCATCGCGGCAGCACTGAATCGCGCCGAGGAGGAGACCAGCAAGAAGAAGCTGCCCTCGGTCACCGAGGTGCTGCCCCAGATTCCAATCAAGGTGCAGGAGGCGCTGGACGACCTCTTCAGGGCAAAATGGACACGCGTGGTGCGTATCAAGAAGCGGGACCTTTTCCAGACCTGAGCAGCTCTGCATCTTTTGCGGGTCAATTAGACATTCGCATTGCCTGCAGTAGCAATTGTGATGTGCTGGCGGAGCTCCCTCCACCCTCCATGAAAACCAATCCCACTGAGATCAAATCCTCGTTTGTCCGTGAAACCCTGACCCTCGCCGCATTGCTGGTCGCCGCCTCCGCCTGCTGGGCTGCGCCCGCGACCGATGACCCGGTGCTGCTCCGCGGCAAGTACCTCGTCGAAAACGTCGGCCTCTGCGGTGACTGCCACTCGCAACGCGACGAAAAGGGACAGATTCCCGCGGGCAAGCACCTGATGGGTGCGGCGCTCCCCTTTGCACCGACCGTCCCCATGCCTGTCTGGGCGCCGATGGCCCCTCGTATCGCCGGCCTGCCCACGCTCAGCGTCGCACAGGCCGAGGAGTATCTCACGACGGGCGAAGGTCGTCCTGCGGGCCCGACACGTCCGCCCATGCCCCCTTACCGTTTCAGCCCCGAGGATGCCAAGGCCGTGGTTGCATACCTGAAGAGCCTGAAGGCCAAGGCACATTGATTGGCTGGTGCCAGAGTGGCCGGAGCGCCCCCCGCGTTCCGGCCTTTTTTGTCTTCGCGGACGGCGGCATGCAAAGTGGTGTCGGCACGCATTTTTGCAGTGATTTCGAGGGCTGGGCCTGCATCCTGCCAAGGCCGGTGCTGGGGCTCACCCGCCCTTGCCTCCCAGGCACTCCGTCCGCACATTTTCCCAAAAGATCGAGACCCTCGGACTGCCGTTGTCCCAGGGACTCTGCCATACTCCCCGCATGCCCGCTGCCGTATATCCGCATGAAAACCTTGAGGACCTGCTCAGTCGCCTCATTCCGGGCTTGGATGCGGCGCGTGCAGCAGGAGGGCTGACAGGAATACCACGCCCCATCCCAATCATCGTGCCGGCCGGGCAGTTTGCCGACTGGCTGGAAGTGCGCCTGGCCCGCCTCCAAGGGGTCTGCATGGGCCTCCAGTTCATCAAGCCGGGAGAGTTCATTGCACAGGTCTCATCCCTGCTCCCGCAGACGAGGGGAAGCCACCTGGATCCCTGGAATCGGGACATGCTCCTGTGGTACCTGTTGCCGCACATCGAATCGGTCAGGGGCGAACTGGGCCTGCGCGAGGACAAGCCGCTGAGCCCGCGAGAGACCTTCGCCACGGCCAAGCTGCTGGCCGACCACTTCGACCATTACGGGCACTCCAGGCCGGAGCTCATCACGGCCTGGCTCGCCGGGCGCCATGCCCCTGTTTCTCCCAAGGCGAAAGGGAGCTTCGCGGAAAAGTCGGAAGCCTGGCAGCGGCGGCTCTGGCTGCGCGTCAATGACGACATCCAGGCTTCGGTGCATGCACGCCCTCATCCGGGGCAGGCCCTGCTGCAGGAAGCGGAGGAGCTCGGGCGACTGGGTGCGGCCCTGTTCCCGCGGCTCTTCGTGCTGGGCACAGGCGGACTCGATCCCCTGCTCGTGCAGACCCTGGTTCAACTCTCCGCGTCAGGC
>JAHFTI010000466.1 GCA_023265535.1 Opitutaceae bacterium | reverse complement strand
CGGAGCCGAGTATCCACGCTGGGAATACCTGATGGAGGGCGACACGCCCAGCTTCCTGGGCCTGGTCAACAACGGTCTCAATGCGCCCGAGCATCCCGAATGGGGCGGCTGGGGCGGCCGTTACGAACTCTACACGCCCCGCCTCCAGCGCTGGCACCAGGCGCCCGAGACCCGCCCCCTCTACACCGACGCCGACGATGAAGTCCTCGGTGTCGACGGCCGCTGGCACGATGACAACCACGCCACGATCTGGCGCTGGCGCGAAGCCTTCCAGAACGACTTTGCGGCACGCATGGACTGGACCGTGAAACCCTACGCGGAGGCCAATCACCCGCCCCTGGTCAGGACCGCCCACCCCACCGAGCTCACGGTGAAACGCGGCGCCCGCGTCGACCTCAGCGCGGAGGGGACCAGCGACCCGGACGGCGACGCCCTTTCGTATTCATGGTTCGGATACACCGAGGCCGGCAGCTTCCCGATCTCCAGTGCACGCTCCGGACAGCCCTATGAGATACGCAACTCCGACCAGGCAAAGGCCTGGTTCACCGTCCCCACCGGACGCGTCATGGCTCCGGGCACGGGAACCATCCACGTGATCCTGGCGGTCACCGACCATGGCTCGCCCCGGCTGACGCGTTACCAGCGCATCCTCATCAACGTGGTTCCCTGAGGCAGCCGACTACTGGCTGCGCTGCTTCATCAGGATCGTGAGGGCCTCGCGCGCACCCGCATGGTTGGGCGCGAGACGCAGCGTCTCCTGGAGCTGGGCCATGGCCTCGTCCTCATTGCCCAACTGGGCGTGTGCGGCGGCCATGGTGAAATGGATGTCGGCGCGCTCGGGCTGCAATTCCGAGGCCCGCTCGAAATGGGGAAGCGCCTCCTGCAGGTTTCGGTTCATCGCCAGGGTCAGCCCCCATTTGTATTCGGCCTCCGCGAAGTCAGGCCTCGAACGCAGGGCCAGCTCATACTGGGCGATCGCCTCGGCGGGGCGCTGCTGGTTGGCATAGGCCCAGCCCAGGTTGGCGCGCGCGAGGGCGAGGCTCGGCCGGAGCTCCACCGCACGCTGGAAGGACGCAACTCCCTCGGCGCTGCGTCCGAGAGCCATGAGGGTGACCCCCAGGGTGTTGTGCGCCTCGGCAAAACGCGGCTGGACCTGCACCGCCTGCTGGAGGAGGGGAAGGGCCTCGGCGGAACGCCCGAGCCTGTTGAGCACATTGCCCAGGCTGTTGAGTGTTTCGGCGAAGTTCGGCTTGAGTTCACGCGCACGCTGCAGGTGCACGAGTCCCTCGGCGGAGCGCCCGGCCTCGTCGAGGGCCGTGCCGAGGTTGAGATGGGCCACCCAACTCGTGGGGGTGCGCTTGAGCGTGGCCTCGTAAAGCGCAATGTCGTTTCGGTACATGGCGCTCTGCCGCCAGGTCAGGGAGCCCAGGACCAGGAGCACGCCCAGTGCCAGCAGCGTGCCGGCCCAAGGGGGGAGGCGCAGGCGCTGGACGCCGCGCACGGAGGCCGCCGCCAGGAACGCGAGCATGCCGAGGCAGGCCAGGTACTGGAAGTGGTCCGCCACGTACGAAAAGACAAAGGGGTACACGTTGACGAACCCAAGCACAGGCACGAGCGTGCCGCCGAAGAGCAGCGCGGCTGCGAGTGGCCCGCGCGAACGTTTCCGCCAGAGGAAAAAGCAGGCCAGCACCAGCACGGTCGCGGCGGGATACAGCCATTGCCAGGCCTCCCCGGAACTGATCGTCCAACGTTCGTAGAAGAAACTCAGCCCCTCGGGCCAAACCAGCTTGCCGAGGTAAAACCACACCACCCGCCCGGCCAGCAGGACGCGCTCCACCGCACTGAGGGCAAAGTCGCCACCCAAGGCGCCAATCTGAGTGGCCTCCAGCCAGGCCGTGCCGAGGCCCGCCGCCACACCCAGCCCGAGCCAGGGAAGAAGAGGCATCGCATCGCGGCGCCAGGAGATCGCGCCGCGTCTCCACCACACCACTACAAGCAGGGCCGCGGGCAGGGTCGCGGTGACACTCTTGGTCAGGAGCGCGGCAAGAAACCATAGCGTGGCCACCGCATAGCGGGCAGGCCTGCGCTCCTCGTCGAAACGCAGCCAGGCAAGCGCCGCCGCGAGATAAAGGACGGTGGAAAGGGTGTTCTTCTGCTCCGAGATCCATGCCACTGATTCAACACAGACCGGATGAAGGGCAAAGAGAAGACCGGCGAACAGGGCGCCGGGAACGGAAAGGCGACGCAGCAGCACAACCAGCAGAAATGCCGAGAGTGAATGCCACACCACGTTCGCCAGGTGATAACCGAGCGTGGCCTCGCCCCACAACCTGTGCTCCACCCAGAAGGCGGAATGGAGGAGCGGATAATATTGCTGCGTGGCGCCCGGCTCGCCCCAGATGCGCAGGAGGCCGCCCCAGGACTGAAGTTCGGGATGGGTGACGTGCCCGGCGTCATCCCAGAGGAAAGCTCCGTGCAGGGCGGGCCAGTAGGCTGCCAGCGTCAGGAGCAGCAGCAGCGGAAACAGCCAGCGAGGCGTTCCTGCTGAGGGGCTGGTGGGGAGATCGGAGCCCGCCCGGGGCACAGGGGAGTCAGTTGCAGCCTTCATCGACGCTGCAAAATCTGCAGGCTACTCACGGCGGGGCAACCGGTTTCACAGGCGGAAATGACAAATGCGCAAGCCCCGGCTTCGCTGGACCGGGCCGTGCCTGCTAGGGCTGGGTGGCCTGCCCCTTGCCCTCGACGCGATGCGAGCTGCGGTATTCGCGGGGGGAACAGCCGCAGGAGGCCTTGAAGGCGCTGTTGAAGCGGCTGATCGAACTGAAGCCCGACTCGGCCGCCACGTCCGCCACCTTCGCATTCGACGTGGCCAGCAGGCGCTGGGCATGGGACACACGATGCTGTGTGATGTAGTCGACGAGGGTCGCCCCAAACGCCTTGTGGAACAGGTTCATCGCGTAGTTGGGATGCAGCTCCACGAGATCCGCGATGCGCTGGACTGAAAGTTTCTGCAGGTAATGCTGGGCGATGAAGCAGGCCATCTGCTCCACCTTGCTCAGGCCCTTGGCGGCAAAAAGCTTTTGGCGCGAGGAAACCGTGCGCCGCACGGGAACGCTCCCGGCAAGCCGCAGCAGACGCGCCTGCATTTCGAGGAGCACGGCAGCCTCCAAGCCCGGCCGATCCTGGGCCAGGTCCGACTCCCAGCGGGAAAACAGCAAGGCGTCGAACCCGGCGCGGCGGCCGGAGGGTTCCACGATCAGCTGGCCACGCATGAGTTGGCCCACCAGGTGTTCGGGCAGGCGCCACTGGAGGAACCAAGGCAGCGGAATGGTGGCGACGCAGTAGGAAGGCTCGTCGCCATAGTCGATGATCTGATGGGGAATGGCCGCCCAGAACACACCCAGATGACCTGCGGTGAGCACCACCTTGCGGCCCCCGAGCAGGTAG
Source organism: Opitutaceae bacterium (assembly GCA_023265535.1). Lineage (GTDB taxonomy): Bacteria > Verrucomicrobiota > Verrucomicrobiia > Opitutales > Opitutaceae > MWDT01. The sequence continues at coordinate 442 of JAHFTI010000466.1, read as the reverse complement.
GTGACCGTGCCCGATTCGAGGAAGTTAAGCTCCACCTCGTTGTGGTGGTCGGGCCGCAACATGCGCGAAGGCTTCCAGTGCACGCAGGTCAGGCCGTAAGGCTCGAAATCGCGCCTGGCGGGATCGAAGGAAACAGGAAAGGAGCGGGCATCCATCTTAGGATTGAGGTAGAAATACCGGAATTTCCATAAGGACTACCAGTTAATTGTCTGCTAGAGTTCACATTCAAGCCCCCCATCAGCCTCCCTCGCCCCACCCCACGCCACCATGGTTCGTTTTGACCCAGCGCGACTCGACCTGGCGCCCTATGGATTTTCCTGCAAGCGCTGGGCTCCCATGCGCATGCGGAGGCCGGACCGCCACAAGGAGATCGATCTGAACCTGCTCACGGACGGCTGGATAACCTACCTTTTCGGCGGCAGGCTCATCCGCGTCGAGGCGA
>JAHFTI010000465.1 GCA_023265535.1 Opitutaceae bacterium | reverse complement strand
CGGGGAGGCGAGAAGGGGAAAGCAGGGAACAGTGCAGAGGCTGGCTGCCAGGCCCAGGAGGAGACCGGAGGAAAGGACGGACAGTGGCCTGGAGGACAGCAGAGGCATCAGGAGGGCATCAGGGGAGCACCTGGGAAAACGGCGGGGCGGCCTACTCCGCCGCGAAACGGAGGACAAGGGAGCCACGGCGCAGGCCGGAGACGCGTTGCGGCTGCGAGGAGGGACCGACCAGCTCGGTGGCATTCACCTTGTTGCGCATGGCGGGAATGACATCGAAGGCACCGATGCCGTGCTCGGGCAGCACGCAGAGATGCGGGGCGGGGCCGCCGTCCTTGGGGGCATAGACGCCGAGGAAGGTGCCGGGACTGCGGTTGCCGATGCTGAAGCGACCCTCGTTGGTGGAGAAGGAGGCCCAATGCCAGCCGCGGAAGTAGCCCTTGAACTCGGGATAGGCAAAGGAGCTTCCCGGGACGGTGTCATTGTAGTCGTTGGCCCAGACATCGAGGGAGGTGCCATGGAGGCGGTTCTGCCAGACGCGCGAGGGGCCCATGCCCAGCCAGCGCACCGAGCGCATGCGCGACTCGGGGTAGTCGAAGGTGACGCCAAGAAGGTCCACCACACCGTCAAAGCTGTATTCGTAATCCAGATACAGGGAGCCGTCAGGCTCGAGGCGCCAGGTGGCCCTCCGAAGGCCGCCCTCGTAGGTCGCCTCCAGGACCACGGCGGCGCCATCCTGGCGCTGCGTGAGCCCGGTCAGGCGCGAGGCGGCGGACTCGGCGAGCGTGTAGTGGCGGTCGATGTCCTTGGCGACGGCGGGCACCACCGGGCTGCCGTCGAGCCTGCGGTCGGAGCGGTGGGCGGCGACGAGGCGAGGTCCCTTGGCGAGCGAGATGAGGCGACCGTTGACCAGGACGGTGGCGAGGTTGCCGCTGTCCTTGTCCCAGCGGACGTCGAGGTTGCCCACGCTGGCGGCGTATTGCACGCCGTCGTCACGCGGGGTGACCCTGGGCGAGGCGGGGCGGGTGGGAAGACCGACGGGGGACCAGTTCCAGGAGCGCGTCCAGAGCTCGCGACCTGCCGGGTCGACGGCCGTCACGAGCAGGGCATCGGCGCCGCGCCAGTCGGCGGGCAACGGCAGGGCAAGGGTGCCGCTGGCATGGGGGGCGAGGACGGGACCGGAGAGCTCGCCGCCGTGGAGCACGGCATGAGGCTCGCCCGCGGCATCGGGACTGGCGAAGCGCACCAGCTTCCAGCGGAAGCGGCAGCTGTCCAGGCTGACAAAGTCGTAGCGGTTTTCCAGATACAGGGACCCCTTGAAGTCGGCGGGCAGCGTGTCCGGCCCGAGGAACACGGGGGACCAGACCTCGCGGATGGTGGCATAGCTGCCTTCGGGCTCGTGGTTGGGGCCGACGATGCCGTCCGGACCGAAGCTGCCTGCGTTGTCGATGCGGCCGTCCTGGTCGCTGCGCATGATGCCCTCGTCGGCGAGGACCCAGAGAAAGCCGCCGGCGCAACGCGGGCTGCGGCGCATCAGTTCCCAGTAGTCATGGAGGCCGGCGCCGTGCCCGCCGTCGTAGAGGCCGTGAAGGAATTCGGTCGGCAGGAAGATCTCGGGGGATGCGAGGTAGCCCTGGGTCTCGGCATAGCTGCGGTAGTGAAAGGTGTTGATGCCATTGTGGACGCCGAGCGGATGAAGCACGGGGCGCGCCTGGGGATCCCAGCGGGCGAACTCGCCGTCGTTCTCGACGTTCCACCCCATCTCATTGCCATTGTCCCAGAAAAGGACGCTGGGGTGGTTCACGTCGCGCGTGACCATCTCGCGGATGAGGCCGCGGCCGACCTGCGTGTCATAGAGACCGTGCCAGCCGCCGAGCTCATTGAGCACATAGAGGCCGAGCTCGTCGCAGGCCTCGAGGAAGGCCTTGTCCATCGGGTAATGGGAAAAGCGGACCGCATTCATGTTCATGCCGCGGATGAGGCGCGCGTCGGCGTAATCGTCGGCACGCGAGAGGGTGCGCCCCGTGGCGGGGCGGAAGGCATGGCGGTTCACGCCCTTGAGGATGATCTTCGCCCCGTTCAGGTAGAGGCCGTCGCCCTGGCGAAGCTCGAAGGTGCGGAAGCCGATGCGCTCCGTAGTGAAATGTTGGATACCGGCGGGGGTGCGCAGCAGGACGCGCAGGGAGTAGAGGTTCGGGGTCTCGGCGGTCCAGGTGCGGACCGAGGGGATGCTGGCGCTAAGGCGCTGGCGACCGTCGACGGGACTGCAGGGCTGCTCCGGAAGGCGGGACACGAGCGCGCCGGAAGAGTCGAGAAGCTCGGCGGAGAGGGTGGAACCCGCCGCGACGGGGCCGCCCACAAAGACGTCGCAGGCCAGGCTGCCGTCGGCGCGGGCGTCGACGGCCAGGCGCTCGATGTGGGAGGCGGGAAGGGCCTCGAGATAGACGGGGCGGAAGATGCCGCCGAAGTTCCAGTAGTCGCCGCGGCGCTCGGCCTCGTTGACACTGCGGTTGGCGGATTCCTTGGAGACGAGCACCTCAAGCTCGTTGTCGCCGCCGTAGTTGAGGACGGAGGAAAGGTCGTGGCGAAAACGGTAGAAGGCTCCCTGGTGCACGGGGCCGGCCAGCTTCCCATTCACGCGCACCTCGGCGTCGGTCATCACACCCTCGAAAACGATGCGCACGGCGAGGCCGCGCCAGTCGGCGGGCACCCTGAAGCGCGTGCGGTAGCGCCCCTGTTCGCGGGCGAGGCCGGGGAAGTCGTCCGGCTTGTCGCGCACGGTCATGCCATAGTTGTAGGTGCCGAAGCCTTCCTGCTCCCAGCAGGACGGCACACGGATGCGGCTCCATTCACCGCTGCGGCGGCCCCCCGTGCAGTAAAAGTCCCAGAGCACCGCGTCCTCGGGGCCACGTCCAGAGAGGTACTGGAGACGGGTGGAGGCTGCCTCGGGAAGCGCCGCGGAGGCGGACGCGGAGGGGGTGGAGGCTGTGGCGGGGGATGCGGGCGCGACGGCGCACAGGGACTGCCCGAGGAAGGAGGCGAGGGGAAGCAGCGCGGCCAGGGCAAGGCGGGAGAGGTGCATGGCGGGAAGGGCTCAGAGTTCCTGGGTGGGGTCGATGGGCTTGGGGGCGCCGGGCGAGGGTTTGGCGGGCACGCGCGGGGCGAGGTCGGCGGGGCGCGGCTCCAGCAGGGCGGGATCGACGACGACATGCTTGATGCGCTTGCGGTCCCAGGTGTAGGAGATGTGGACGAGCCCGTCGGCCGCCTGGATGACCGAGGGATAGGCATAACCTGCGTCGCAGGGCTTGGCGTCGAGGGTGAGCACGTGGCGCCAGTTCAGGCCGTCGTCGGACACCGCGACATCGATGGGGTAACGCACGCCCTTCGTGGGACGGTCGTAGGTGGTGGCGCTGTGGTTGTACACGAGGAGCTGGCGGCCGTCGGCGAGGGTGACTGCGTCGGTGCCGGAGTTGGGACAGGGCAAGCCGAGGGGGAGCAGTTCCTTCCAGGTGGTGCCATTGTCATCGGACCAGGTCGTGGCGAGCACGCCATTGCGCGTGCGGGAAACGGCGGCGAGACGATTGCCCGGGAGGAACAGGAGGCTGGGCTGGATGGCGCCGATGCCGAGCTTGGAGGGGACGGGGCCGTGGAGCTCCCAGGTCTTGCCACCATCGCGGCTGCGCTCGAAATGGAGCTGCCAGCCGGCCTCGCCCTCGGTGCTGGACGGGGAGAGCCAGGAGCCATCGGCGAGGACCACGGGCTTGTTCTTGATGGGACCGAGGACACCGCTGGGCAGGGTCACGGGCAGCTCCCAGGTGATGCCGCCGTCCTTGGAAACCCGATACAGGCCCCACCATTTGCTGGGATGCGGACCGACCTTGTAGAAGAGGAAGAGTGGGCCGTC
>JAHFTI010000042.1:12106-14130 GCA_023265535.1 Opitutaceae bacterium | reverse complement strand
AGTCGGCCATGGGGAGGATGCTTGGGGACATGGTGCGGCGGAACGGGGGCGGGGGCGAGTGCCTGCGTGGTTTACAGTTGGAAGCTCAGTCGCAGCGGCGCCCCATGATGATCAGGTCGCGCTCGACGCCGTCGAGGCGGGCCACGCGGGGGAGTTCCGCCCAGCGCTTGAAGCCAAGCTTTTCGAACAGGCTCAGGCTGGGGGCATTATGCCCGAAAATGTAGCCCAAGATGGTGTGGATCCCATGGGACGGTGCGATCTCAAGCGCATGCCGAAGCAGGACTTTCCCAAGTCCCCTGCCGCGGTGCTTCTCGGCGAGGTAGATGGCGATCATCACGGTGCCGTCGTAAGCGGCCCGCGCATAGAAGGTGTCGAAGCTCATCCAGCCCAGGGGGGCGCCCGTGCTTTCGTCCTCCAGGATCCATACCGGGCGTGTCCGCGGATTATGGAGCTCCAGCCAGGGGCGGCGCGCCTCCACGGTGACAGGCTCGAGGTCGGCGGTGACCATGCGGCCGGGAATGATGCTGTTGTAGATTTCCACGATGGCGGGCAGATCGGCATCCGTGGCTAGCCTGAGTGAAAGGGGGGAGGGGATCATGGGAGCACTGGCGGACAGTAGAGTGCCTCGGCACTGCAGGCGCAACCATGCTCGGGCCTCCCCACGTGCTTTCATGCAGGACTCATGCGGACCTTCAGGCTGGCTTGTGGACGTGACTGGGTTGATCAACGAGCCAGTGGGGAAGGGCCGGGAAGGGAAAGGAATGGAAGGGAAGGGAAGGGAAGGGAAGGGGGACGGTCTGCTGCCATGCCGCCCCGGCAGCACGGCCTGCAGGGGCGGCTCACATGAGCCCGGCCAGCCTGAAGCTGAAGAAGCCCCTGCCCGAGGGATCCGCCTCCGGCCTTCCCACGATGATGTGGTCGACCAATTCAATGCCCGTCACGCGCGCAGCCTCGCGCAACTGTCGGGTGATGCCCACGTCGGCACTGCTCGGCTCGGGATCCCCGCTGGGATGGTTGTGTGCGATCGCCACGCAACTCGCGGAAAGGCGTATGGCCTCGCGGAAAACTTCCCTTGGGTGGGCCAGGCTTGCCGTGGCGGTGCCCGAGGTGACCTCGACACAGCGGATGAGGCGGCGGCGCGTGTTCAGGCAAAGCGTCCAGAATTTCTCCACCTCAAGGCCGGTCGTGCGCGGGAGCAGGAAGCGGGCGATGTCGGCCGGCTCGCGCATCAACGGCTGCGTGTGCTCCGGCACGGTGTGCAGGCGGCGCGCCAGCTCGATCAGGCTGGAGAGCTGCAGCGCCTTGATGCGTCCGATGCCGCGTTGGCGCATGAAGTCGCGGGTGGTCCAGGAGCTCAGGGCTGCCAGTGATCCCGCCTCGCGCAGGAGGCTGTCGGCCACCTGCATCACCCCGTGCCCGCGGCTTCCGTTGCGCAGCACGATGGCGATCAGCTCGGTGTCGCGCAGGCCGCTGGGGCCGAGGAGCTCAAGGCGTTCCTGCGGGCGCTCCGCAGCGGGAAGTTCAGCCAGTTCATTCATTGCCCGAAAGCATGGATGAGATCGGCTGAAAGGTAAAATATATTTATCTTGAAATCAATCCTGCTGTACAGCCTTCAGCTTGGTCCAGAGCTCCCAGGGGATCTGCTCGGGGCGCGTCTGGTGGCTGAGTCCGTGCTCGGTGAGCGTGGCGATCCAGGCGGCGCCATCGTCGGGAAGGCGGTTCCTGAGGAGGGCGCCGATCTGCTTGCGGCGTTGCTGGAAGCAGGAGCGGATGAGCCCCTTGGTCTTGCGGTCAAAGAGGAAGGGCTGGGCTTTGGAGGAAAGGTTCAGCAGGTAGGAGTCCACGTCGGGCCGCGGGTGGAAGCAGGCTGAGGACACCTTGTGGCCGGGCTCGATGTTGAAGGCGGCCTGGAGGAAGATGGAGATGGAGCCGAACTCCTTGCCGCCATGGGAGGCGGAGTACCGGTCGGCAGCCTCGCGCTGGAGCATGAGCACCATGCGGGAGGGCAGGGGACCCTCGAGGAT
>JAHFTI010000042.1:0-12096 GCA_023265535.1 Opitutaceae bacterium | reverse complement strand
GGCCTTGGAGGCGGGCAGGCCGGCGATGGGGCGCTGCATGGCGTCGCCCTCGACCAGGTGAAAGCTCTTCGGGTATTGCCTGACCAGGGTCTCGCTGAGGTGCTCGTGCAGGCCGCGGTCCATCTCGATGGCCCACAGGTCGGCGCCCGCCTCCAGCAGGGCCCCGCTCAGGGTGCCCAGGCCGGGGCCGACCTCGACGACTGTATCCCCCATTTGGATACAGGCGAGCTCGAGCGACTTGCGCACAATGTTGCCGTCGACCAGGAAATTCTGGCCGAGAAAACGCTTCGGGTTGTGTCCGAGGCGGGCGAGCAGGTCGCGCGTTTCCGAGTAGTTGAGGGGCATGAAGGTGGAGGCTGTGACGGGCGGCGTGTCGCGGTGCTCAGCGGCCGCGGAACTGGCGGATGAGCGCGTCGGGGGCGGGTGTGCGCATGAGGGCCTCGCCGACGAGCAGCGCGTGTGCCCCGCAGGCGCGGGCGCGGGCGGCGTCCTCGGCGGTGTGGATGCCGCTTTCGCTGACTGCGGTGACGTCCTTGGGGAACAGGGGGATCAGGCGCTCGCTGAGGGCGAGGTCCGTCTTGAAGATGGCCAGGTCGCGGTTGTTCACGCCGATGATGCGGGCCCCGTGGGCGAGGGAGCGCTCGAGGTCGGCCTCGTTGTGGATCTCGAAGAGGGCGTCCAGGCCGGCGGCGCGTGCGGCCTCGTGGAGGACCTTGATCTCCCCGTCGACCAGGGCGCGCACGATGATCAGGATGGCGCTGGCTCCGGCCTGGCGGGCCTGGAGGACCTGGATGGGGTGGACCATGAAGTCCTTGCGCAGGCAGGGCTTGGCGGGGGCGTTGGCCCTGAAATGGGCGGTGACCTCGCGGAGGTCGTCGAGCGTGCCGCCGAAATACTTCTCGTCTGTGAGGATGGAGAGGGCGTCGGCGTCCGCCTGCTGGTAGCGCCGCGCCTGCTCCAGGGCGGAGGCCCCGTCCTTGATGTCGCCTGCGGAGGGGGAGCGGCGCTTGATCTCGGCGATGACCGCGGTGCCGGCGCCGGCGCGGCGCAGGGCGGCGGCAAAGGAGGGCGGGCGAGGGAGGGAGGCGTTGAGCTGGCTCAGTTCGGATTCGCTGACGGCGCGGATGACCGGCGCGATCTCGCGGCGCTTCCAGGTCATGATCTCGGTGAGCTTGTCGGACATAGGGGGCAAGGAAGCCAGAAGGGGGGGCGGACTTGCGAGTCAAAATTCGGGCGCTCCGGGGCGGGAATGGCGACTGGGGAGGCGGGGCGGAGGGCGTGCAGGCGGCATTTGCGGCAAATGCAAGTGGACCATGTTGTTGTATGATGGCTCGGGGGCTTTGCCTGCAGGCGCAGGCTCCCCGGTGCCGCCGCGCGGGGGCGATCTGCACAGGCAGGCCCTGATGCCCGCATTTTGGATTTGTGCTTTGGTCGGGATGGCTTGGGGTGGAGGCATGAGCGAGATGAACGCCTTGCGGAAGACGATTGCGCGCCTGCGCGCGCCGGGTGGCTGCCCCTGGGACCAGGAGCAGACCCACCAAAGCCTGGCACGCTGCCTGATTGACGAGTGCAGCGAGCTGCTCGACACCATCGACCGCGCCGACCTGCCCCACATGCGGGAGGAGCTCGGCGACGTGCTCATCCAGGTGATCTTCCACGCGCAGCTGGCCGAGGAGGCGGGGCACTTCGACCTCGAGGACGTGGCGCGCGAGGTGAACGAGAAGCTGATCCGGCGGCATCCCCACGTGTTCGGTGATGGAAAACTGGATACGAGCGACCAGGTGCTCACCCAGTGGGAAAAGATCAAGCTCGAGGAGAAGAAGGCGGCGGGCAAGGTCCAGGACACCCTCTTCAAGGAGCAGCCGCCGCGGCTGCCCGCGCTCATGTACGCCGAGGCGATCTGGAAGCAGGTCGAGAAGCGCAGGCTGCCCGCGGAGGGGCTGGTCGACACCGCCCGCGTGGCGGAGCTGGCCGGCAGCCTCGATGACGCGAGCCTGGGCCGCATGCTCTTCGAGATCGCCGCGGCCTGCCGTGCACGCGGCCTCGATCCCGAGGGCGCGCTGAGGCGGGAGACGGACCGGGTGAAGGCCGGCGTGGAGCGGCGCGTGCGCGGCTGAGCGCGGGGCGCCGGCGCAGGGCGCATGGGCGCCCGGGGCCCAGGGGCGGCGGAGGGACGCGCGCGCGAAGATTGTATTCATTTTATTACTACAATGACCAGGGAGCGGGAGCAGCCGGGTGACGGTGGCGGCGCGGTGGCGCCGGAGCTTGTCGCGCTCTGGTGGCAGCCCTTCGAGGCCTGGCTCTCCGGGGAGCGCCGCTATTCGCCCCATACCGTGCGCAACTACAGGCAGGCTTTCACCGATTTTTGCCTCTGGCTGCGCCGTTCGGGCCTGGAGGCTCGGGGCTTCGACGGGCTCGGGCGGCGCGAGATGCGGGACTTCGTGATCGAGGCGCAGGGGCGCTTTGACAGGCGCACCCTGCACAACCACGCCTCGGGCCTGCGCTCCTTTTATCGGTACTGGCTCAGGCAGGGAAGGCTCACGCGCAATCCCTGGATTGGCGTTCCCCTTCCGAAACTGGAACGCAAGCTCCCCCAATTCCTCACCGAGGCGCAGATGGTGCGCCTGCTCGAAGGACCGGCGCGCCTTGAGCGCGAGGGGGTGCAGGACGCCTTCCTTTCGCTGCGCGACAGGCTCGTCCTGGAGCTGCTCTATGGCGGAGGGCTGCGTGTGAGCGAACTGGTCTCGCTCAACCACGGGGACATAGAACCGGAGGCCTGCGTGGCGCGCGTGCTGGGCAAGGGCCGCAAGGAGCGTCTCTGCCCGCTGGGCAGGGTGGCTTCCGAGGTGTTGGCGCGCTGGAACGCCCGGCACGCACGCAACACCGGCCCCAAGGATCCCGTCCTGGTGCGCGCCGACCATTCGCGGCTCGGCGTGCGCGAGGTGCAGAAGCTCCTCAAGCGCTACCTGGCACTGGCGGAGCTGCCGCTCGATCTCAGCCCCCACAAGATCCGTCACAGCTATGCCACCCACCTGCTCAATGCTGGGGCCGACCTGCGGCTCGTTCAGGAACTGCTGGGGCATGCCAGCCTGAACACCACCCAGGTTTACACGCATGTAAGCATGGCACGGCTCAAGGACGTCTATACCAAGGCCCATCCGCGCGCCTGAGGCCCGTCACAGCGACCGGATGGCCGTGGCCGCCTTGCCCGGGCCTCCGCAATCTCAGAATCCCTGCGGTGGAGGGTTGAAATCAGGGGGGCGTTCCCTAGCCTCAGGGGACTATGGGCATGTTCAAGATCACGGACATCAGGAAACAGCGTGCAGCCAAGGACCAGCGCCGCCAGCGTTTGAGGCGTCTGCTCCTATGGGGCGGATCCGCAGGGGTCCTGCTCACCCTGCTCTTCCTCTTCGTCGTGCCTCCCGTGCTGCGCTCCCAGCTGGAGCAGCGCCTTTCCAAGGAACTGGGGCGCAAGGTCACCGTGGCGACCGCCCGTCTCAACCCGCTGGTGGGCTCCGCCACCATCGAGGACCTGCATGTCCAGGACAAGGACGGGGAGGAGCTGCTGGGGTGGTCGCGGCTCCACGTGAATGTGAATGTGGCCGCCCTTCTCTGGGGGGATCTTGCCTTTGATGAGATATCCCTGACCGGCCTTTCCGGTCGCGTGCTGGTGGGCAAGGATGGCAAACTGAGCATCTCGGACCTGCTGGAACGCCCGTCAGCCCAAAAGGTGGCCGGCAAGGAGGACAAGCCCCTTTCCCTCCGTGCCGCACGCCTTCATGTGTCAGGCGCCAAGTTCAGCTTTGAGGATCGGAGCAGGGGGGCTCATTTTCTCACGCACCTGGGACCGCTCAGCGTCAACCTGCGCGACTTCGAAGTGCATCCCGAGCGGCATGCCCCTTATGAGTTCAGTGCCACGACCGAGTCCGGAGAGCGCCTGGAATGGAGTGGCACCCTCGGCGTGACCCCGTTCCGCTCCTCCGGTCACCTCGTCGTGTCCGGTATCCTGCTCCCCAAGTATGCCCCCTACTATCGACCGCTGGTCAACTTTGAGCTGTTGGAGGGGCGCCTGGAGTTGCAGGGCAAGTACGAGGCTGTCCTCGACGCCAAGGGCCCCCGCATGGTGCTGTCCGGCGGCCGTGTGGGACTGGATGGACTGGTGCTGGCGAAGGCGGGCACCCGTGAACCGGTGCTGGCCCTCAGGCAGCTGGCGGCGAGCGGCATCGAGCTGGATTCCTCGAGGAGCAAGGCCTCGGTCGAGGAGCTTGCGGTCAAGGGCCTGCAGGCCGCCGCCGTGCGCGGCAAGGATGGTCGCATCGACCTGGAGCAGATGCTCCGGCCAACGCCCTCAGCCCCGGTCCCTGCCGTACCCTCCGTATCCACTGCGGGGGAGGATGTCATCCAGGCTTGGATACAGAATTTCCGTCTCTCCCGCGTCCGCGTGGAGGGCGTGCAGCTCGAACTGCGCGATGACGCGGCGCGCCGTCCGGTCGCCCTCAGTGTGCGCGACCTCGGACTGCGTCTCGACGGTGTGAGCCTGGTCAAGGGCGCCGACATCGCGGTGGAGCTGTCCGCCAAGCTCGCTGGCAGCGCGCCCGTGAGCGCAAGCGGCCGTGTGGGGCTTTTCCCTCACAAGGCCGACCTGCAGTGGTCGCTTGAGGACCTGCCTCTTTCCGGCCTCAGCCCCTATCTGGAGCAGCAGCTCCGTGCGCGTCTTGTCCAGGGCCGTTTTTTCACCCAGGGCAAGGTGCATGTGGAAGTGGATGAGACGGGTGTGCCCGATGCCAGCGGCACCGCCAACCTGGAATTGCGCCAGCTCGCCCTCGTGGACGAGTCCAATGGCGAGCCCATCGCCGGTCTCGAGGGCCTGAGTGTCTCGGGGGCGGAGTTCGCGCTGAAGGGCCAGTCCCTGTCGGTGGCGGAGATCGTGGTGCGCGGTCCCAGCGTGTCGGTCTCAATCGGCAAGGATGGCACGCCGAATCTGGCCGGCCTGCTGCGTGAGCAGGCCCCGGCCCCGGCCCCGGTCCAGGTCCAGTCCGCACAAGCGGCGGGCAAGGGCGCGGCCTTCGCCCTGAGCCTGGGCAAGCTCTCCATCGATGGCGGCCGCGCCTCCTTCCTGGATCAGTCGGTGAAGCCCGAGGTCCGTTTCTCGGTGCGCGATTTCGGCGGGCAGGTCAGCGGGCTCGACACCCGCGCCAACAACCCCGCCAAGGTATCCCTGGCCGGCAACCTGGAGGGCAGCGGACGCCTCCTGCTCGACGGCGTGCTTTATCCGTTCGGCAAGCAGTCCGCGACACAGCTTCAGCTCGGCGTGGATGGCCTGAACCTGGTGGCCTTCAGCCCCTATAGCGGGAAGTTTGCGGGCTACGCGCTCAGCAGCGGCCGCTTCAATCTCGACGTGAAACTCAAGCTCGAGGACCGCAAGCTCGAGAGCGGCAATGTCATGACGCTCGATCACTTCAGCTTCGGCGAAGCCGTCGACAGTCCCGATGCCACCAAGCTGCCCGTCCGCCTGGCCGTGGCGCTCCTCAAGGACAGGCAGGGGCGCATCGTCGTGGACATTCCCGTCCAGGGCAGCCTGGACGATCCCGAGTTCAGGATCGGGCGGGTGGTGTGGCGGGTTGTCGGCAACATTCTCACCAAGGCGGCCACCTCGCCCTTTGCCCTGCTGGGCGCCGCCTTTGGTGGCGGAGAGGAGCTCTCGCAGCTTCCGTTTGACGCAGGCAGCATCAGCTTCAACTCCGATTCCCTCGGCAAGCTCGACAAGCTGCAGAAGGCCCTGGTCGACAGGCCCAGCCTGGGTCTGTCGGTGACAGGCAATTTTGACCGAGCCTCCGATGTGGCGGCCCTGCGTGCGCAGCACCTGGAGCAGTTTGTGGCGCGCGCCGTATGGCAGACGCGCCAGGCCGCCAATCCGAATGCCCCGACGGTGGCCCAGGAGGCGGTCAGTGCTGCCGAGCGTGAGCAGGCCCTGCGTGCGTTGCATGCGGCGAAACTGGCGCTGGCAAAGGGGCAGGTTCCCGTGGGCCCCCAGGCCACTCCGGCACCCGCCAAGACCAGCGCGGCGGCGCCCAAGGAGGGCAGCCCCGGGTTCTTCACGCGCGTCTTCGCCTTTTTCACAGGCAGGAAGCCCGAGCCGGCCAAGCCTGCCAAGGTCGCGGCTCCCGTGCAGAAGGGCAGGGACCCGGCCAAGCCCGAGGTCGCCCCTGTCCTGGTTTCACTGGAGCAGATCGTGCGTGAATTGCAGGCCGACATGGAGGTCGGGGAGGCCGAGCTCCTGCGCCTCGGCTTGGACCGTGCACAGGCTGTGGAGCGCCGCCTGCAGGAGGCTGGTGTGGAGGCAGGCCGCATCAATGTCACCGCCCCGGCGGCAGGTCCCGCCCGCGTGGAACTGCAGTTGAAGTGAGCGACGAACGGCATGAAGCCAGCGCGGCCAGCCTGGTTCCCCTGGCCTGCCGCGAGGGGTGCGGGGCTTGCTGCATCGCGCCTTCGATCAGCAGCCCCATCCCGCCCCCGCCCGAGGGATATCCGCCGGGATATCGCCCCCTGGCTGGAGGAGGCAAACCCGCGGGAGTGCCTTGCCCGCAGCTCGACGGGCAGTTGCGCTGCAGGCTTTTCGGCCGGCCGGAACGCCCGGCAGTGTGTGCCTCGCTCAGGCCGTCTCTGGAAATGTGCGGCCACTCCCGTGACGAGGCCCTGCAACACCTGCGCAGCATGGAGGCGCTGACCTCCCCCCAAGCCCAGCCCCTCTGATGCCCGGGGGGGGGCCTCCGGGCCCTAATGTGAGAAGGTTCCAGATTGGAAAAACCGTCCTCTTGGGGTTGCTGCGGGGCGGTGACTGGGGCAGATTCCACGATCTCCCCACAGTCCCCATGCCTACCCTATTGCTTCAGGTGAATGGACAGAAACACGAGGTGACGGATGTCGCCCCTGACACTCCACTGCTCTGGGTCCTGCGCGACACGCTCAAGCTGACAGGCACCAAGTTCGGTTGCGGCATCGAACAGTGCGGCGTGTGCACCGTCCATGTCGACGGCGTCGCCACGCGTTCCTGCAACTACCCGGTCAGCCAGGCGGTCGGCAAGCAGGTGGTCACCATCGAGGGGCTTGCCGGGAAGGATGGCACCCTCCACCCGCTGCAGCAGGCGTGGATCGACCATGACGTGGCCCAGTGCGGCTACTGCCAGCCTGGCCAGATCATGCAGGCCGCGGCGCTTCTCCAGCGGAATCCGCAGGCGACCGAGGCGGAGCTCATGCGTGGCATGTCCGGGAATCTCTGCCGTTGCGGAACCTACAAGCGTATCCGTGATGCCATTACCTCAGCCCAGGCGCAGCTTCAGTCCAAGGGAGGTGCGTCATGAGCTCCCCCGACACCCATGCACTCCTGGACCGGCGCGGCTTCCTGCGCGTGGCGGCCCTTGCGGGCGGCGGGCTCAGCCTCGCCTTCCTGATCGACGGCAGCCCCCTGCTGGCAGCCGACGAGGCGAAGCCTGCCGGCGCCGAGAATTTCAGGCCCAATGGCTACCTGACCATCAGCCCCGATGGCACGGTCACCATCCTCTCCAAGAACCCGGACCTGGGGCAGGGCATCAAGACGACGCTTCCCCTGATCATTGCGGAGGAGTTGTGCGCCGACTGGAAACGCGTCGTCGTGGAGCAGGCCCCCCTCAATCCCGCCCTCTACGGCTGGCAGGGCGCGGGTGGCTCCACCTCGGTTCCCTCCAACTACGACAACATGCGCCGCGCCGGTGCCGTGGCCCGCACGCTGCTGGTCTCAGCGGCGGCGGCCGAGTTCGGGGTCCCCGAATCGGAGTGCCGCGCCGAGTCGGGTGAGGTCATCCATGACATCACGGGGCGTCGTCTCGGGTTCGGGGCGCTTGCCTCCAAGGCAGCCACCCTGCCGGTGCCCGACGCCAAGACCGTGGTCCTGAAGGACCGCAAGGATTTCAGCCTGCTGGGGCGGCGCGTGGGTGGCGTGGACAACAAGGCCGTCGTGACCGGCGCCCTGTGCTACGGCATCGACGTCAGCCTGCCTGGCATTCTTTACGCCGCCTTCGTGCGTTGTCCCGCCTTTGGCGGCAAGGTGAAGGCGGCCAACCTCGACGCCCTGAGGGCGAGGCCCGGCGTGAGGAAGGTCTTCATCGTCGAGGGAACGGGGCGCGACGACGAGCTGGCCGCCGGCGTGGCCATCGTGGCGGACTCGACCCATCTCGCCCTCAGCGCGGCGGACGAGGCGGAGATCACCTGGGACGAGGACAAGGCCTGCAAGGACAGCTGGAGCGGGTTTGCGGCCAAGGCCGCCGCCCTCTCCGGCGAGGCGGGCAAGGAGTATCAGAAATCCGGTGACGCAAAGGCCGCGCTGGCCTCCGCCGCCAAGATCATCGAGGCCTCCTACACCTATCCGTTCGTGGCCCACGCCACCATGGAGCCGCAGAACTGCACCGCGCATTTCTCGGAGGGCGGGCTGGAGATCTGGACCACCAGCCAGAATCCCGGCAGCGGCCAGGACCTGGTCGCGAAGGTGCTGGGCATCGCGAAGGACAAGGTCCGCGTGCACATCATCCGCGGCGGCGGCGGCTTCGGGCGCCGCCTCATGAACGATTACATGGCCGAGGCGGCCTTCATCGCCCGCGAGGCAGGTGTACCCATAAAGCTGATACACAGCCGCGAGTCCGACATGACCCATGACTTCTATCGCGCCGGCGGCTTCCATCACCTGCGCGGAGGCATCGATGGCAAGGGCCGGCTCAGCGGGTGGACGCAGCATTTCGTGACCTTCGGCCAGGGGGGGAAGGACTCCCGTGGCGCGGGCATGGGTGCCGAGCTTTTCCCGCTGGTGGTGCTGCCCGACAGGAGCGTGGGCAAGACGCTCCTTCCGCTGGGGGTGCCCACCGGATATTGGCGCGCCCCCGGCTCCTGCGCCACAGCCTGGGTGCTGGAGAGTTTCCTCCACGAGCTGAGCGCGGCCGCGGGCAGGGACCACGTGGAATTCCTGCTCGAGCTGCTGGGCGAGCCGCGCTGGCTTCCCCCCGCCAACAGCGGTGCGCTCCACACGGGCCGCTCCGCCGGCGTCATCCGCCTCGCCGCCCAGAAGTCCGGCTGGGGCACCCCGCTTCCCGCCGGCCGAGGCCGCGGCATCGCCTTCCATTTTTGCCACCAGGGCTATTTCGCCATCGTGGCGGAGGTGACCGTGGGCGCAGACAGGAAGCTCAGCGTGGACCGCGTGGTCGCAGTGGGCGACGTGGGTCCGATCATGAACCGCAGCGGTGCGGAAAACCAGGTGGAGGGCTCCATCGTCGACGGTCTCAGCACCCTGTGGCTGCAGGCCATCACCTTTGAGGAGGGACGTGTCCAGGAAACCAACTTCCAGGACTATGGCCTGCTGCGCATGGCCAAGGCGCCCCGGATCGAGACCCATTTCATCGAGAGCGAATATCCCCCCACGGGCCTGGGTGAGCCCGCGCTGCCCCCGCTCACCCCAGCCGTGTGCAACGCGATCTTTGCTGCGACCGGCGAGCGCGTGCGCACCCTCCCGCTGGTGAAGGCCGGCTTCAAGGCCTGATGCGCGCATCGTGAGGACCCTTCTTCCCCAACTCCGGCGCTGGATCGGTCGCGGCGAGCGATTCGCCCTCGCCACGGTGGTGCGCGTGGAGGGCAGTGCGCCGCGTGCCCCCGGCGAGTGCCTGATCATCTCCGAGGACGGCCTGCATTTCGCGGGGGCGGTCAGTTCGGGCTGCCTTGAGAACGAGGTGCTCGAGGCCGCGGGCGCGGTGTTGCGCTCGGGGCGCATGCAGCGGCTGCATTTCGGTCCTGACGGGGTCTTCCCCTGGCGGGAGGGCCTGAGCTGCGGCGGGCGCATCGAGGTCAGCGTCGAGCCCTGGTGGGGCTGCCTGGCCGAGGAGGACCTGCAGGGAGTCGGCGAGCTCGTCATGGCCTGCCTTGAGGACGACCTCGGCTGCCTTGTGCTGAGTCGCGGCGGCGACCACTATGCCGAGGATGCCGAGGGCCTGGGCACGGGGCGCCGGCAGTGCTTTGATTCCGGCCTGCTGGAGACGGCCCGCGGCCTGATGCAGGCGGGCAGCGAGTCCCAGTGCGTGGGCGAGGGCGAGGAGACTGTGGTGATCCGGCTGATACATCCGCGCCGCCGCCTGGCCATCTCCGGCGCCGTCGACCTGGCGGTGCGCGTCGTGCCGCTGGCCCGCGCCGCCGGCTACCGCAGCGTCGTGATCGACCCGCGGCGCGCCTACGCCAGCGAGGAACGTTTCCCCGAGGCTCCCGACGAGCTGCTCTGCGGCTGGCCCGGGGAGCTGATTCCCGGCCTCCAGCTCGGACCGCGGGATGCCGCGCTTGTCCTCAGCCATGATCCGAAGATCGACGACCCCGCCCTCGTCGCCCTCCTGCGCACCGGAGTGGGCTACGTCGGGGCCCTGGGGAGCGTGACCAGCCATTCCAAGCGGCTGGCCCGCCTGCGTGAGCAGGGCGTGGAGGAATCCCTGCTTCCACGCATCGAGGGGCCTGCGGGCCTCAAGCTGGGCGTCGACGCCGCCTCGGTCGCCATGGGCATCATGGCGGGTGTGGTGCGTGGCGCGCGCAGGGGGCAGCCCGCCTGATGAAGCTTTCGGTGATCATTCCCGCGGCGGGTTTCTCCCGGCGCGCCCCCTCCGGCAACAAGTTGCTCGAAAGGCTGCCCGGCGGAGGGACGGTGCTGCAGCACGTCGCCCTCCTGCTCGCGGGGCTCGGCGAGCGGGAGCTCATCGTGGTGACGGGTCACCAGTCCGCGGCCGTCGAGGAGTCGCTGCGGGGACTGCCCCTGCGCTGTGTGCATGCCGAGCACCATGCCCTGGGAATGGGGGCCTCTCTTGCGGCCGGGGTGCGCGCCTGTGCCGCCGATGCGGACGGCTTCCTGGTCTGTCCCGGCGACCTGCCCTGGCTGCAGGCTCAGACGGTGGCTGCGGTGCGCGATGCCTTCGTCGCTGGCAGGGGGCTTTCCCATGTCATTCCCGCCAGTGGCGGAAGGCGGGGCCACCCCGTTGTGCTCGGGGCCTGGCTGCGCGCGCGACTCGAGGCCCTCTCGGGCGACGAGGGGGCGCGGGTGCTCCTTGCGGGCGATCCTGAAAGGGGCCGTGTTCTGGAACTCTGTGTATCCGATGAGGGGATACACAGGGACGTGGACGGCGGGCTCAGCCGCGGCGGATCTCCGAGCCCTTGAAGCGCACGATGAGGCGGTAGACCTTCTTCTCGCGGCAGGTGATCTCGCCCGTGGCGAGGTCGAAGCGCGCGGGGATCTCGATGCGGTGGATGTCCACGACGGTGTGAAAGCCGCGCTCGGAGAGCACGTCGATGAGCATGGCGATGGCGCCGTGCTGGCTGAGGATGGAGTCCTCGGAATTGATGTTGGCCTGGCCGCTCATCGCGTGGCGCAGGATGATGGGCATCATCTTGCGCTCGATGAAGGAGACCACCTGCCCGAGCAGGACGGGGTCCGAGTTCTCATAGCTGTCGAGGCGGCGCACGAGTTCCTGGCGCGCGTGGGACGTGAGCTCCGAGGCGAGTGGGATGTTCTTGATCGCCTCGAAGGTCTCGGGGTCGAGCTCGAGGGCGCTCTGGTAATGGAACTCCTGTAGGATGCGCTGCTGGACCTCGCTGAGGGTGCCGTGCGCATTGATGAAGTGGTAGTGGTAGACTTCGCGCAGCGACTGGAGGGCGTCGAAGGTCTTTTCCTTGAAGACCTGGTAGCGCTTGCGGGCGGTCTCCTCGCTCAGGTCGGTGGCGCGCTCCTCGAGCAGTTCGCCGATGCCGGTCTGGCGCACCTCGTTGTTGTGGGCGAGGATTTCGCGGCCGCGCTTGAGCTGGCGGTTGATCGCCTCGCGCTCCTCGACGAAGAGCATCACGATGTGGAAGGTGGGGCGGCGGAAGCTCAGGGCGCGGGCGCTGTGTGCGTATTCGCGCTGGAGCTGGAGCATCTTTTCATGGAGCAGCTTGAGGCACTCCACCTGCACCTTGGTGCGCGGGAAGCCGTCGAGCAGGGCGCCGTTCTGGTACATGGGATCGAGCAGGCGGCGGAAGAGCAGGCCGATGACCTCGCGGTCGCCCACC
>JAHFTI010000041.1 GCA_023265535.1 Opitutaceae bacterium | reverse complement strand
TCACCCCGGGCGGCGATGGCCGTCATGCCTGCCGCATGATGAGCCTTGCGCAGGTGCGCCCCCCTTTCCCCCTTCATCCGTCCTGCTGCCGCCCGTGCGCTGACACGCCGGGTGGCAGCAGGCTGCCGCGCGCGGCCCAGTCCCTGTTGGGGTGGCTGTTGCTGGCCGCGAGCCTTCACGCGGGCCAGCCTGCAACCGTGGCCGCCTCCCAGGCAGGCCCGGAGACAGCTGCAGCCTCGGCCACACAGGGCACACCCATCACCCACCCAGCTGCCGGCGCGCTGGCCTCGTCGGGTGCACAGCCAGCCCCCGTTATCCCCCCCGGCACCACCGCCCACATAACCACCCCCGACACCACCGCCCAGGCGAACGGCTCCCCACAGGCCGCGCCCGCCACGCTCATCTGGACCCTCTCCACGCCTGAGTGGATAGGTGGGCAGGCCACCGAGATCCTGGGCCGGCCCCAGGCCACGGAGGGAGGCATTCACTTCGACGGCAAGGGCGATGCGGTCATCGTGCCCAGTCTCCCCATCGCCGGCGCCAGGGCCTTCACGATCGAGGTACTCTTTCGCCCCGACAAGGGCGGTCCCGCCGCACAACGCTTCGTCCACCTGCAGGATGAAGCGACACGACGCTCACTCATCGAACTCCGCCTCGACGAGAGGGGAAACTGGTGGCTCGACACCTTCCTGTCCGCCGGCCTGAAGGGCCGCGGCCTCGCACTCATCGATCCCCGGCGTATCCACCCCGCTGATACGTGGGCATGGGTGGCCCTGCGCTACGACGGAAAGACCCTCAGTCACCATGTCAACGGGGTGCAGGAGCTCGCGGCGGACTACGACTTCCCCGGGTTCGGGCCGGGACGTCTCTCCCTGGGCGCGCGCCTCACGCGGGTGCACTGGTTTCAGGGTACGCTGCGCGAACTCCGCTTCACGCCCGCCGCCCTGCCCCAGGACAGGCTCCAGCGCCTGCCCTGACGGGACTGCGAGACTCCCCATGGAGCCAGCAGCCCAGCCCTAACGCCCAAAACGCGACAGCCGGGGTCGCCGCCCTCGGCAATCACCAGCTCACTTCATTGTTCGAACGGGTAATCTCCTCGATGCGTTCGTCCGGGTCGATTTCCACGCGCGCTCCGCGCAGATCCAGTTCCGCAGGCAGCGGCAAGCTGAGCTCGATCACGCGCGGCTGCAGGTCCACGGGGGCCTCCAGTGCCGGGATGGGGGCGCTGGCAAGGACAGCACCGGCGGCGCTGCGGAGCACCACGATGCTCGCCGGGGTGGGCACGGAGCCGAGGCTGTGCACACGCACACGCAGGGCTGTTCCATCGCGGCTCAGATCCTCGCGAGCAAGGCCCAGGTCCGGCCTTGCCCAATAGGCGACACCCGGCTGCCGCAGCTTCAACTGCAGCACCGTCGTCGTGCGTGGCGGCAGCACAAAATGCAGGGAGCGGCTGCGTTCGAAGCGCGTCTCGGAACGCACCGAGGTCTCGGGCAGATCGTCATTGTTGAGGTCGGGCCCCTGCACGATTTCCCAGACGCCGGGGTCGACATTCGCGCCCGTCATCTCCACGCCCACCGGAACAGTCTCGAGGTTGTAGGCGATCACCTTGAAGGCCCCCGGGGTGGCATCGGGCAGGAGCAGGGCGACGCTGCGGGCGGTCGCAGGCGCATCGAAGCGCCAGCTCACCGTGTGTCCGGGAAAGAGGGCGTTGCGCCCCAGGGCCACCCCACCCAGGCGGGCGCGCTGAAGCTCGGCGGTGGGCACACTGACACGGTCGGTCCAGAGGCTGCCCTCTGTGTTGATGTATTCCAGCGAGGCGCAGGTCTCGATCTGCGAGGCATAGAGTTCCTCGAGGACCCGTTTGTCCCCGCCCAGCTGCCAGGCAAAATGCCCCGGGGCGGTGTTGCGGAAATTGGCCAGTGCCGAATTGCCGCGGCCGTCCGCGATGCGGCGTTCCTGGGGGATGGCGCGCTCACCGGAGGCGAAACGAGGACCCCATTCGGCACGCAGGCCGAGGATATCGAGCGCATTCGCATTCACGTTCATCATGGAGGTCACACCGCCGTCGACGATGGGGGCGAGGTAACGCCCGTCGCCCGTCCACTTGTAGGCCCCCCAGAACATGTGCCAGGGGCTGAAGCCGCGCGTGGCGGGCACCTCGGCATCGTCCACGAAGCGGATGGCGCTGGGCAGCGAGCCTCCCTCCCCCGCCCCGCGGCGCGAAGGAGCGGCGGCGCCCGTGGGCCGAGCGCCCTTGCGGTGCGCGAGCAGGCCGTCAGTCAGCTCGAGCAGGTAATTCCTAGCCCGCGGGTTGCCGTTGAATTCCACGAGCAGCTGGGGCACCTGGCAGACCAGCTCGGAATAGGGCCTAGAGGTCCCCCACGGTGCCTCAAGCGCAATGCGAGTGCCACTGTAGTAACTGCTGCGGATGTGCCTGTGCCCGGCCACGTTCACGCCGGTCAGGGACTCGATGCCGCGCGCGGTTTCCATGGCGCGCTCCAGCAGGACCGGATTGCCCGGCTCCAGGAGCAGGTTCTGGGCGAGGCAATTGATGCCCTCCTCATAGCTGTGCAGCTCATCCGACTGGATCGTCGGGAGCCCGTTTGTGAACATGCCGTTGCGGTAGGCCGCCTCAAGCAGGGCGCGCACGGAGCGTCTCACCTTCCCGGGCTGGCTGCCCAGCAGCGCCACGCCCGGCCAGAGATTCGTGAGGTCCACGTCGTCGGAGATGCCGCCGCCAAAATCCCCGTAGGGACTCTGCCTCCGGTCAATGTACCAGTTGATGAAAGTCTCGATGCGCCCGAGCAGCTCCACCTGGCGATGCGCCCAGGCCGGGATCTCCCGGGGAACGGGAGTCTGGACATAAGGTGGGCGCGGTGCATTCAGGCCGGCCGCCGCATAGAGCAATCCGAGGGGATGCCTGGGATTCACGCGCAGCAGGTCCTCGAGGTCTCCCTGGAAACGGTTCAGGAGCCGCAGCTGGGGGCTGCGCGGGCGCTCCTCGACGAGCATCGCATAGACGTCACGCACCTGCGTGAAGCGGTCGATTTCGTGCTCCACCTGGGCCTCGACGCGGGGCTTGAAGACCAGGCGCAGGGTGGCGCCCTCGAGGTGCTGCGGGCGGAATTCACCCGAGGCGCAGGCGAGGCTCAGCCAGAGTCCCTTGTTCGCGGGAAGGAGGCGATCGCGCAGGTCGAGCCAGAGCCGGCGCGCCTGCCCGGGCCGCACGCTGAAGCTGACATCGAGCAGGGCGCGCGCGGGCCAGAGCGGATCCCGCACCTCGAGCCTGAGGGGAAGCAGCTCGCCGTGCGTGGGCCTGCAGTGCAGGGCGGGGAGCTCGAGGACAAGGCCGTCCAGCCCGTCGGACAGGCCATCCCAGGTGTCGGGAACGAGCAGGTGGACCAGGGGCAGGCCGCCGGCCGGTGCGGCGGACGGAACGACCGCCGTGGCGGGGCGCGCCGCCGGCGCTGCGGAGGGCGACGCTTGTAGTGGGAATTCGGATACAGCATTTCCCGGGACCGGCGACGATGGGGAGGACGTGGACGGCCGTGGCAGCGACGCGGACAGGGGCACGGCGACGAGCAGGGCGCCCTCATCAGCGGCGTAGCGGCCGCCGATGTACTCGGCAAGTGGATACAGGCTTTCGGGGACGGCGCCGGCGCCAAGCCTGAAGGACAGTTGCGCCGAGCCCGCGGGGGCCTGTCCCGCGGCCACCCGGAGGGCGGAAATCTCCCCCAGGGGCTGCTCCTGCTCCGTGTTGGTGAAACGCAGCGTGCCACCGCGCCGCATGGGGAGGCGATGCGAGGTGCGCTCCTGGCCCCGCGGGCGCTCGAGCAGCAGGGCCTCGGCAACGGCCTGATCGGCCTTGTCGGGCGGAGTGCCCGCCGGCAGCCGCTCCAACCGGCCCCAGGCCGCCCCGGAAAATTCGAGCTGGTTCCACTCCTCGTCGGGGAGGACGAAGCTCAGGGCCTTGCCCGAATCCACGTAACAGTCCCAGTCGGGGAGCTGGAAATAGTCGTTGCGGCCCGGCAGGCGCGAGCGGTTGTACACGCCCGGCCAGGTGGTCTCGCGGATGCCGTCCATTGCCTTCCACCACCAGCGTTGCAAGTCATGAGCCTCGTGGATCTCGACCTTGCGCACGGCCACCGTGTCCCCCTCGGGCAACGCAGGCGGGGGATCGTCGGTGCGGTTGAAGCCCAGGCGCAGCCACCATTCCTGGCGCGTCGAGTCATCGTCCAGGGAGCGCGCCGGGAACGGGGCCAGCACAAGCTCCTCCCCGCGTGCCAAGGCGGCCACCGCGGCGGCGTCGAGCATGCGGTCATGGATGCGGAGTTCGTCAATGTCACCGCCGCGCGTGAAGTTGTAGTCACTCTGGACCTGATGGGGGCTGATGATGCGCGAATGGGGGCCGAACTGGTCCAGGGCTGTGTCGAGCACGGCGGGCGTGTCGTTGCTGGCAGCGAGTGCGCCGTTCACGTAAAGGCTCACGCCGCGGGTCTCATCCCAGGCGAAGGCGAGGTGCGTCCATTGGGTGGGCTGGGGGAATTGGGGGAGGCGCGTGGACACACGAACGCGCGAGAGGCTGGCATCCGTGACAAAGGCGTCGAAGCCGTGGCCATTGTAGTCGATGCGCAGCCAGGTCATGTCCCAGCTGGAGTGGTCGCCGAAGCCGACGCGGAAGACGGGGAATTCGGTCGGTCCGACCGGATAGCGCGAGCGCCAGAAGAAGGAAAGGGTGCCGCGTTGGGCGCGGATATTGCCCGGGGCGCGCCAGGCGAGGCGCTGCAGATCGCCGCATTGGAGGCCGGGACCGCGGGCACCGTCGGGGAGGACGGTCACGTCGCTCGCGAAAGTGGGCTCGGCGGTGCCGGGCGCGGCCAGGTCGGCGGTGGTGCCCTGGGAGGCTGTGAGGGAAAAGAGCAGACCGGGGGGCCTTGGGGCCGCGGGGACGGAGTCGGCGCCACCGGAGGGTGCGGCTGCTGCGAGTGCGAGGGACGACAGGAGGGAACTGGCCAGCAGCGCGCGACGCAGTGGGCAGGCAGGGGCGGGGAACGGGGGGCGCATGGGGATGGGGCGAGGGGTCTCCCGGCATGACGTGGCCGGCGACCCTGTGTTGCCGGGAATATCGTGCGGGGTGGCTGAATCGTGCGTGAAAAGGGCGGGCGGGGGGGGCTGGGTGCAACTTGGAGGAAAGGGCGCACAAGTTCAAAACCTGATCCCTCCCCCCGGTCGCGACCTGCAGCAAACCCCTAAAGGGGGCACCATTTCCTCAGTCGCCTTGCGGCCGCGGAATTCCTCATTTCCGTTGAAGCGGCAAAGAGGAAGACGTCAGTGCCTGACTCTTGACCTGGCTCGCCGAGTCAAGAGTCAGGCACTGACGTCTTCCAACCAGCGCAGGAAAGCCCACCACCCACCCCACCCCACCCCGCCCACACACCCATGAAACTCCTTCGAGCCCTTTCCCTGCTGCTTGCCCTTGCCATGCTCTGCGCCGTACCCCTGGCCGAGGCCAGCGAGAAGACGGGACGCAATATCACCGACGCAAACTGGAACCAGACCCACCCCCGCGTGAACGCCTACTACAAGGCCTTCAAGGAGAAGCGATGGAGCGATGCCGCCGCGATCATCCGCACCTGGGACATCTCGAACGAATACTACACGATCTACGAGGAGTACGCGCAGGTCTTCGACGGGCTGGGCGACAAGGAGACCGCCCTGCGCCACATGGACACCCGCCTGCGTTTCTGTTTCACGCGCAAGGAGGAGATCAAGCCCCTGGAGGAAATCAGGCGCCTGGCCAGCTACGCGCAGGAAAGGGGCCTGCGCAGCAGCATCCCCATTGCCGCCGCCCTGCAACGCCACTTGTCGGGGGAATCCGACATCGCCTTTGCCCTGCTGCAGAACCTCGATTCCACCGAAACCTATGCGGAACATGTCCCGCACCTGCTGATGGAGATCGCCCAGGCTGCGTTCCAGGCGGCCCACAAGCGGGACGACTCGGCGGCTGCGGCGGCCATCACGGCCTACATCCTCGGAAAAGGCCTGCCCCTCTACGATCAGGCACAGGCCATGGCGGAGGCCTGTGAGAAGGCGGGCGACAAGGCGCTGGTCCTGCAGCTGCTGGAATACAAGATCGACCTGAGGGGCACCCCTGAGGCACGCAAGATGTCGCTCGCCAAGGAGGCGAAGGAATACGCCCTGTTCAATTTCCTGAAGCCGGGCCATTGGCTGGTGCAGCTCTACGTGGAGAGCGGTAAGGGCAATGGCCTCAAGCAGCTCGCCGAGTTGGACGCCTTCCTGCGCGCCAACAAGGACTCGAGGGACACTGAGCGGAGCCTGAAGCTGGCCTATGTGAGGGAACTCCTGCCGACGATGATTGAGACCACGTACTTGAATTCCGCGTACGACAAGACCATTGCCTGCTGCGCCTACCTCGAGTGGTTGCCCGATCCGCCCGACGGCAAGCTCCTCAACACGATCATCAATGCGTACGACCTGGGCGGCAAACCCGAGCTCGCTATCCAGCTATGCGCCAAATACACTTGGAGCTACAGCGGGAATAAGGTACGCGACTGCGATCCCCAGGGGGATCCAAGCCTCATCAGGAACGGCGCGGCTATTGCCAACAAACACAAGCTGAAGACGGGAGTGCCGCTCATGGACGCCTGGTTGGCCTACAAGCAAGACAAGGGTCCTGGGTCCTTGAAACCGCTGTACCAGCTGGCCCTGGCCAATGAGCTAAATGAGCCGAGGGCCTTTTATGCAGACGACCGCCACATCGAACCGAACTTCGAGGAGGCCTCGGCCTGCGCCCTCGCCAGCTTCCTTTGCGCCGACGCACATTTGGAGCGGGGCGATGCTTGGCGGGCGCTTTTCTGGTATCAGCGGGCGACCTACCTTGTGAGCGAGATCATGTCCGGCAGCCCTAAGAACAGCCAGGAGGACTCCCATTTCCATGAGGTCCTCGGCGTCGCCAAGCAGGCGCAGGTGCTCGCCATGATTGGCAAGCCGGACACTGCCGAGGCGGAACTCAAGGGGCTTCTGGAGGCGGATACTTCACTCAAGACCCAAGTGCTGGAACGCAACAGCATGCTTATGAAGGAATGGGGGATCGCCGAGTGGGAGATCCGCAAGGCGAGAAAGAATCCCTACAAGGCACACAGCCCGGAGCAGGAGGCGGTACAGAAGCAGGATCTCATTGATTCCCCCATCGAGGATGGTTTTGTGCCACGAAAGACCGCGACGGCCATGATCCCCCAGATCCGCGCCTCGAAGAAGTACACCGTGGCGAAGGCTGAGGCGCGTGAGCGCTCGCGCGTGACAAACGAGGGAGGGGCGGGCAGGTTCATGGAATCCATCTACGCGCAGGAACGCGAGGCCCGCCTGATCATCGTGCGCAGCGAGGAGCCGAACGGCGGGGGCAACTTCAACTTCCAGGCCGAAATGGACAGGAACAAGCAGGGCAATCGGCAACGTCGCTGCGCCAGTTGCCTCGGTTCGGGCAGGGCGAACTACGTGACCGGTGGCCGCTATTACGCGGTCGACAGCCACGGTGTGGCCACAAACAACCAGGTCGCCGCACCCAATTGCAGCCATTGCAACGGCACGGGGTGGCGGTGAAGTGAGCAGCGGGTCCGGGGGGGGCGTGTGACCAGGGAGGGCGAGGGACGGGATGCGAGTGGCAGTATGGAAGCCATTCCCTCGCCGCCGAAGCAATTAGGCTGCCTACTGCGCAAATCCTTAGGCGCTAGGGAATACCATTAGGATCGACTCCGCGTTCGGCCTATGTACGCCTGAATGGGAATCAGGTATCCTGCACGGCCTTAGGCAACCGCCCTCCCCCGCCCCCCATGCGCTTCAACTGCCACGCCCACATCTTCAATTTCCGCGCGGTGTTCACCGACGCGACGCGCGACATCCTCCTGAACCGCCTCACGCACCAGCGCTGGCCCGACTATGCGGTGAAGGCCGCCGAGGAGGTGCTGAAGCGGCTGCTCATGGGCGAGAACCTCGACGAGGAAAAGCTGCTGCGCATCATCGTGGAGAAGACCAAGGCGGCGGCGCTGCTGGACGCAGGCCTGAAGGCTGCGCTGGCGCAGCTGCCGGCCGGTATCCAGGTTTCACTTACAGGGGACATCGCCGGGCTGCCCGTCGCGGCGCTGCGCGAGCTGTTCGGCGCGCTCAACGGGGCGCTCCAGGGGGACGGTGGCGACGATGCGGCGAAGGCGGAATTCTCCGACCTCGTCGCCTTCCTCGCGATCGGCATCAAGCCGTCGATCGAGGCGGTGGCGGCCCAGCTGCTGGAGCTCAGCGGGCCCGACACGGCCTGCGTGGCCCTCATGATGGACATCACGAGGGGCGGCGCGGCCGACGAGGGGCTCTTCACGGGGCAGCTCACGGACACGAGCCTCGCGGCACTGCGCTTTCCCGGAAGGCTGTTGCCCTTCGTGGCGGTCAACACGCTGCGCAGGACGCATTTCACGCACATGGAGAGGGCGCTGGGGCAGGAGGGCTTCGTGGGCGTGAAGCTGTATCCGTCGCTCGGATACACCGTGGACTCGGAGCTCATGCGCGAGGTGTACGAGCACTGCGAGGCGCATGGGACCCCGCTGCTGCTGCACTGCAACCACGGCGGCTTTTTCCGCACGGAGGCGGACATCGCCCACTGCGACCCGAAGCACTGGCTGCCGATCCTGAGGTCCTACCCGGGGCTGCGGGTCTGCTTCGGCCACTTCGGTGGCGATGAGGAGCTTTGCAGTCCTGCGATCGCGCCCGATTCCTGGACGGGCAGGATCATCGCCCTGATGCGCGAGTTCGAGGGCGTGTATGCCGACATCTCCTACCATGAGGGACCGATGAACGGTGGCCCCGCCCGGGACAACTACTTCGCCAACCTGGGCACGCTGCTGGCCGACCCCCAGCTGCGCGGGCGCCTCCTCTTCGGAAGCGACTTCTTCCTCGTGCGGCAACGCGTGCGCGAGGACAGGCTCTGGGATTTCTTCGGGAGGCACTTCGCGCCGGCGGATTTCGACCGCATCACGCAGGACAACCCGCGCGCCTTCCTGGGGCTGCCCGACGAACAGGGACAGGGCGCGAAGGCGAACATTGTACGCCATTTGGAGTTCCTTGTGAGGCACCGCTACCACGTGGGGGAGATGCCCGCGCCCTGGGTGTTGAAGGCCCTCGAGGCGCGCGAGCCCAAGGTCGAATTCTTCCCGAATCCCTTCGGCGTGAGGTGGAGCACCGACAACAAGGCACACCGCTTCACCTACGTCTATTTCCTGCGCCTCATGAGCGAGGCCGATGCGAAGACGGTGCGTTTCCGGCAGGCGGGCGGCATCGAGCTGCGACTGCTGCCCGGCTGGACCATGGACGCGGCGGACGGACGCGACACCGAGGCGAGGCTCTTCGCCCTCACGGGCAGCCTCATCAATTTCCTTGAGGCCAAGCCCGAACCTGCCGCGAAGCTCGCTGCCGGCGTCACGGCCCCGGCGGCGCACGCCGCCTTTGCGGCACTTTTCAAGAATCCGGACACGCGCATCGCGGACTTCGGTCCCGTCGTCGCCAAGCTCTATCAGTTTCCCGGCTGAGGCCCTCCCATGAAGACCCTGCACACCCTTTCCCTGTCCCGCTCTTGCCTCCCGCATGCCCGCGCACGCCACGCAGCTGGCATGTCCCGCTGCCTGATGCTGGCGCTGCCCCTGGCCGGCGTGCTTCCGGCCCTGGCGGCCAGCCTCGACCTCTCCCCCACCCTGCTGCACCCGCAGGACGGCCCGGCGCTCGTGCCGGCGCTGCAGATCGAATCCGCGGCGAGCAGGACACTCACCGTGGGAACGAACACGCGCATCGCCGATTACGGGTACAAATTCCAGAGCACCCTCGCGACCGAGGCGCGCCGCAACACCGAGCCCACCAAGCTGGACCTGCGCGGCAGCCTGAAATGGAGCCTGGCCCGCAGCGGAGTCGGCGCCAGCGATCCGGGCAAGTCGGGCACTGCGGCCGGCGACATCGGAGGCGATTTTGGAGGAGACCTGGGGCCACCGGTAGCTGTGGTGCGCCCCGTGATGCCGGGCTTTGTTTTCGCGCGGCTCTCTGCGGCCTACGAAACCGACCAGGTCCTCGACAACCAGCAGCTCGCCGCGGGCGTCGTCCTGAATTACGAGCGCGATCCGACCACGGCGCACCGCTGGCTCTTCCCGTCCCTCTGGGTAGATTACCGCCACGTGCACGAGCTGGGCTCAAAGGTATCGGAGCGCCTGGGTGTGGACGAGCAGCGGTACTGGCGCCTCGGCGCCTCGATCAAGTGGGACATTGCCCTGGCCGACCTCGGCCTGAACGGGCCCGTCACGGGAAAGCTGCGCCTCGTGCCCGCCTTCGAATATTACAAATCGACCGATCTCGCGCTGGCCCTGCGCCAGGCCGACCTGGACGAGTCGCGCAACACCTCGCTGAAACTGATCTGCCAGTTGCCCGAAAAGAGCGGGCTGGGGAGATACGTGCATGACATCAGGCTTTCAGTCGCCCACGGACGTGTGCCGCCGGCCATCAGGAACCAGACCACGCTGAGTTTCGCGATCAGGGTGCGCTGGGATAAGCTGATCCATTGACAAGGGCCTGCACCCAGTGGAGTTCCGGACCGCAGGACTCCACAATGGAAGAGCTGGGCTAAGCCGGATGGCTTGCCCAGCCCTTGGTGAAAACCAGAGCCCGGGAGACCAGCTCAGAGGTCGTAGCGAACGGCAAACAGCCAGGCGATGCCTGTTGCCTGCTGCGTATTCCGGATGATGCCCGCATCCGCGAACTTCGGACGCTCGGAACACAGGTTGCGGCCGGTGAAGGACACACGCATGCGCTGACTTACCCGATACTGTCCCTCCATGTTCCAGAACTGATAGGGCCTCTGATGGGGACCGAATTCGGGAGGGGCGCTGGTGGTCGTGACATGGCTTGTGGGCTTTGTCGCCTGGTAGTTGGTGGAGAGCTGAAGGAAGAACTTGCCGGAGCGGCTCCTGTAACTCACGCCGGCATTGATGAGTTCAGGCACCACGTTGGCGAGCTGGATGATCTGCGCCCCGGGGGTTCCGAAGTCTCCCTCCATTTTTGTGATTTTGGTATAGTTGCCCCAGAAGGAAAAGCCGGCCAATTGGGAGGGGACAAAAGACCAGTCACGCAAGGACTGCCTGAAGGACAACTCAAAGCCTGTCCACTTCGCGTAGCCCAAGTTGCTCTTGGTCTTGACCTGCATGGTGGAGTACTCGGGCCCGAGACCAAGCTCCTCGAGGAGCTCCGGGCTCATCGGGGCGATGACGGTGGAAATGTAGCTGCTCACGTCGCGGCGGAACACACCGGCGGTCCACTGGCCTGCGGACTTGGTGTAGTACTCGGCGCTCAAGTCATAGTTCCTGGAGCGCTGGGGCTTGAGTCCTGCACGGTTGTTGACCGTGATTTCGGAATCACTGAAGCTGATGCCACTGGGGATCAAATCGCTGAGATTCGGACGACCGATTGCCTCGGTGTAACTCGCGCGCAATTGGAAGTTGCGAAGAAGCTCGTATTTGAGATGCAGATACGGAAACAGGTCCGAGGTGTATCCCGAGTTGGTTTCGTAGGGAACGTAGGTAGCCCGGATTGCCTCGACCGTGTCCTTGACCAGTCCGGCAGGCAGGCTGAGGACCTTGTAGCCAGTGGTGGCGATATCGGTCTTTTCAAGGCGGACACCAGCGAGCAGGTTAAGCCTCTTCAGGGTGATATTGCCCATGAAATAGGCCGCCCGGACCTCTTCACTCACCTTCTGGCTACCCACGATTTTCTGCTGCTCGGCGTAGGCCTGGTTCTCGACGAGCACCTGCGGATTGTCCTGCCAGAAATTGTAGAGGGCATTCGTGTCGAAATACTGGGGTTCCTTGAGGTTCCATCCAGGTATGCCCTGCGTGACGATGGGGTTCTCAGCAAAGCGGGAGAGGTTGGCCGCGGTGCTGTTGTCATCGGGCGTGTTGAACACCCCATCGTCGCCCGCCCAGCTCCAACGCCGCTGGTTCTGCTTCTTGTCAAAGATAGTCTCGTTATAGGCAACCCCGGCCTTCAGGTAGAAGGGAACACGAAGATGGAAATCGCGCTGCAGATCGAAGCGGGCGGAGGTCTTGATGTTGTCCGTATCACGCTTGTTCGTGGAGGCCATGGCGCTGGTGCCGGCCAGAAGCACACCGTTGGTGGGGATGGACTGGCTGGGCTTGTAATTGGCGAGGCTGTAAAAGTCCGCGCCGCTGGTCTGGACAATTGAAAGGGGGACGTCCGTGTCGAGTGGGGTCTCCATGGTCCAGCCGGCGGTGCCGTTAAAGGCAGTGTTGACGGTGGTGAAATTGTCCGGGTTCTCGTAGCGATTTTCCGAGCGGGAATAGCCGCCGACGAGTTCCGCGCGCCAGGCATTCATGCGATACCGGATGCCTGGAGTGATCTGCAGTGACTTCGTATATTTGTCGAAGACACTGGTGCTTTGGGACGCGGTGCCGTTGGTCGTGGTGTAGGTGGTGGTGGTGGCTCCTGCGGCCAGTGTTGCCGGGGTGAGATTGAACCCGTGGTTGCGATTGGTGCTGTGGTAGTCGGAGTAGGTGGTCCTGAGGAAAACCGAGAGGGCGTTGTTGATCTTGAAATCGGTGTTGAAGGAGGCGTCAGCGCGCGTGCGGAGCTGACGGTTTGGCGCCATTGAGAATACACCGCGAGCGATCCAGGAACCCGTGGAATCGGTCACCACCCTGAGGTTGTGGGTGGTGCTCGAGCCCAACTGGTTGGTATGGTCGTAGCCGAGCGAAGCGACAATTCCGAGGCGGTTGTTCAGGAAGGAGTTTGAGTACTCGAGACGGCCGACAGGGTACATCCTGCGCTCCGCATCATCGCCATGACCGGGACCAGGGGACTTCCTGAAATTGAAGTCGTGGGAGTCCATGTTCACGCCGACCTGGGCGAAGGCGCGCCGGCCCCGTTGCTCGAAGGCACTCTTGGTGACGAAATTCACTGCGCCGCCGATGGCATTGGCGGACATGGACGGGATCGGGGCCTTGTAGACCTCGACACTTTCGATGCTGGCGATCGAAAGCTGGTCGATCTGAATCGCACGGTTTGCACTGCTGGAGGACGCGGACGCGATGTCATTTCCATCCATGGTGACCACGGTCAGGTTCGGATCGAAACCCCTCACGCGAATCGTCTGGGGTTCATTTTGGGAGTAGTCCATCTGGATGCCCTCGACGTTTTTCAGGAACTCACCGGGATTGCCCGTCGTCTGGTCGATGAAGGCGTCCACCGAGGTGACAACGCGCGTGGACTCGGCACGGCGCTGTTGGTTGATCGCAAAGGCATTGCCCTCGACAGGGGAGGTGACGGTCAGCGTGTCCATGGTGTACACGGAGGAGGAGCTCAGCTCGAAATTGACGCTGGCTGTATCCGTCGCGCCCACAGTGAGGGTGCGCGATTCCTGATCCAGGTCCGTATAGGAGGCAGTCAGGGTGTAGTTGCCTGCGGGAAGGTCGGCGATACGGAAGCTGCCGTCGCGTTCGGTCTGCACCTGCAGAGTGGTGCCCTGTACCTGGACGAGGGCGCGGGAGAGGTACTTGCCGGTGCTCTTGTTGAGTATCGTACCGGTCACCGTGGCCGCCTCAGCGGAGGCGGCGAGCAAGACGGGAACAGCCAGGGCCAGAAGCAGGGACCGGCGGGCAAGGGAAGGAGAGCAGTGCTGGCGATGCGTGTGGGCGGCGACAGCACGGGTGGGGTACATCTTCATGTTCAGTGATCCAAGGGTTATGGTTATCGGGAGCGCCACAGGGGGGATGAAGGGGATGGCGCGTCCCTTGCTTTCAGTAACAAGGCACTAGAATCCTAGCATGAGGTATCACAGTTTACCTCTACGATTGGTTCCGATAATGCGCGTATCCTAAGATATGGTACGGTGCCGTAAAACAGCGGATTGACTTCGGACGACGGGGAGCCCTGCGTACGGGCCCATGGAGCTCGTCATCTTCGATCTGGAAACCACCGGGCTTTCGCCGCGCTCGAACGAGATCATCCAGATCGCCGCCGTGCGCATGCGCCAGGGGCGGATCCTGCCGGAGACACGCTTCTCCACCTTTGTGCGCCCGCAGTCGCGCATCCCCTCCTTCATCACAAGCCTCACGGGCATCTCCAA
>JAHFTI010000464.1 GCA_023265535.1 Opitutaceae bacterium | reverse complement strand
CTCCACATGGCGAGCATCATCATCTTCTCCACCATGTGGGGCTGGATTTTCCACGAATGGAAAGGTTCCAGCAGGAAGGCCCACCTGCTCATCGCTGGCGGCATCGTCACCCTGATCCTCTCCACCATCGTCATCGGCTACGGCACTTGGCTCAAGGGAGCCGTGCCCGGCCATTGAATCACCAGCTCTGCATACGGCCTCCCTACGGACCAACCGGGGCAATCTTCACCTGTTTGTCCCAACCACCCGTCCTTGCAGCTGCTAGGGCGGCCCCCCGTTTACGTCACTCGATACCCGATTGACTTATATGACGGGATTCACTCATTTAGACACACCCATCATGGCAAAGATCTATTGCGCAGCAGTCGACCTCGGCGCCACCAGTGGCCGCGTCATTCTCGGCACCTGGTCCCGCGACCGTCTCGACTTGAAGGAAGTCCACCGCTTCCCCAACGCCTTCCGTTCGGTAGGCTCCCATGATTACTGGGAAATCGGTTCTCTCTGGAACGAGATCCGCACGGGCCTCGCGAAGGCCGTGGAGGCCCTGCCCAAGGGCGCCAGCATCGCCTCGGTCGGCGTCGATACCTGGGGCGTCGACCACGTGCTCGTCAACGACGCGGGCCGCATCGTCTTTCCCGTCCACGCCTATCGCGACAGCCGCACGCAACGCGGGCTCCAACGCCTGGCTCGCACCCCCGCGGCCCTTGAGCGCATCTACGCCGCCACCGGCATCCCGAACGTCTTCTACAATGCCTCGCTCCAGCTCGAGGAAACCATCGCCTCCTGCCCGGCTGTCACCGACCTCGCTTCGCGCTGCCTCTTCCTGCCCGACTACTTCAATTACCTGCTCTCCGGAAAAATGGAGAACGAGCTCACCATCGCCAGCACCTCGCAGCTGCTTGACGTGAACTCCACCGACTGGTCGCAGGCCGCCCTCAAACACTTCCACATCCCGCCGAGTTGGTTCTCCAAGCCCGTCCTCGCCGGCGCGAAGCTCGGCCTCGTCAAGGGGCAGCCCGGGCTCGAAGGCGCGAAGGTCATCGCCGTCCCCGGCCACGACACCGCCTGCGCCTACGATGCCATGCCCGCCGCCCCCGACGGCTCCGACCTTTTCCTGAGCTCCGGCACCTGGTCCCTCGTCGGCTGCGAGAGTGACAAGCCGGTGCTCGGCCCCGAGGCCCTCAAGGCCCACGTCGCCAACGAACGCATCGGCGACGGCCGCTATCGCCCCCTCACCAATGTGATCGGTTTCTGGCTGCTCGAGGGCGTGATGAAGGACTTCGCCAAGCGCCCCCGCACCGACGCCGAATGGAAGGCCCTCATGGCCGCAGCCGCCAAGGCCCCGGCTCCGAAACAGCTCCTGGACGTCTCCGATCCCGCCTTCGCCAACCCGACCTCGATGCGCGCCGCCATCGACGACCACCTGCGCAAGCACAAGGCCACTCCGCCCAAGGTGCTCGCCGGCTACATGCGCCTCATCACCGACTCACTCGGCAAGGGCCACGCCGACTGCATGCGCTCCCTCTCCCGGATGACCGGCAAGCAGTTCAAGCGCATCCTCATCGTCGGCGGCGGCTCCAAGAACGGCCTCATGTGCCAGGCCACCGCGGACGCCGCCGGCCTACCCGTCGTCTCCTTCAACCTCGAGGGCACCGCTGTCGGCAACATCGCCCGCCAGCTGATCGCACTCGGCGAGGTCAAGGACCTCGCCAGCTTCCGCGCCTCCCTCGCCCGCCGCCTCGAAAAGCTCACCTACACTCCCCGCGCATGAGCCACACCCCCGAACATCGCCCCGCCTCCCGCAAGGTGCAGCTGATGGCCACCTGCCTCTGCGACGCCTTCTACGACGACGTCGCCCGCGCCACCGTCGAGGTCCTCGAACACCTCGGCTGCGAGATCGAATTTCCCGAGGGCCAGACCTGCTGCGGTCAGCCCGCCTTCAACTCCGGCGACTGGCCCGCCGCCCGCAAGGTGATCCGCCATGCGATGAAGACCTTCGCCGGCACGAGCCCCGTGATCATCCCGAGCGGCTCCTGCGCCGCCATGCTCTTCCACAGCGCCGCGCTCGCCTTCGAGAAGGAGGCCGACCTTCCCGAGGCCCTGTCCCTCGGCGGCCGCACCTGGGAACTGCTCGACTTCATCGTCCACGGTCTCGGCATCAGGACCTGGCCCGGCAAGCTGAACGCCACGATCGTGCTCCACCGCTCCTGCCACACCCGCGGCACACGCTCCATCGAGGCGGCCCTCACCCTGCTGCGCTCGATCGAGGGCATCACGATCGTCGAGTTCGACGAGA
Source organism: Opitutaceae bacterium (assembly GCA_023265535.1). Lineage (GTDB taxonomy): Bacteria > Verrucomicrobiota > Verrucomicrobiia > Opitutales > Opitutaceae > MWDT01. The sequence goes on along the minus strand of JAHFTI010000464.1, from coordinate 1,646 downwards.
CCGAACAATGCTGCGGCTTCGGCGGCACCTTCTCCGTCACCTTCCCCCACATCTCCGCCGCCATGGGCAAGCTCAAGCTCTCCCACCTCAAGGCCAACGGACCGCAGATCGTCGCCTCCGTCGACTCCAGCTGTCTCATGCACCTCGGCGGCCTCGCCGAGAAGGCGGGCCAGCCCATCCGCACCCAGCACGTCGCCCAGATCCTGCGCGATTCACTCAAGTCCGCCTGACCCCCGACCGCGATGACGACCCACAAGACCATCGACCAGTTCGCGCACGACCTGCGCGACGAGACCCGCAACGCGGTTTACCAGAGCACCAAGGCCACCCACGGCAAACGCACGCAGGTGCTCTTCGACCATTTCCCCGACCCCAATTATCTCCGCCGCCTTGCCGGCTCGATCAAGCAGAACGTCATCGAGAACCTCGACACCTACCTGCCGCAGGTCGAGGAGAAGCTGGTCGCCAACGGCGTGAAGGTCCACTGGGCCTCCACGGGCGAGGAGGCCAACAATGCCGTGCTCTCCATCATGAAGGCGCGCGGTGCCAAGAGCATGGTCAAGGCCAAGACCATGGTCAGCGAGGAGACCAGGCTGGGCGACTTCCTCGAAAAAAACGGCATCGAGTGCCTGGAGACCGACCTCGGCGAGTTCATCGTCCAGATCGACCACGACCACCCCAGCCACATTGTCCGCCCCATCATTCACAAGAGCCGCCGCGAGATCGCGGTGAGCTTCGAGAAGCACGGCCTCGGCGCGTACAACGACGAGCCCGCAGTCATCACGCAGCGCGCCCGCGTGTTCCTCCGCCAAAAATACATGCAGGCCGACGTCGGCCTGACCGGGGCCAACTTCGTGGTGGCCGAATCGGGCCGCCTCGTGATCGTGACCAACGAGGGCAACTCGCGCTTCAGCCTCGCCGCCCCCAAGTGCCACATAGCAATGGTAGGCATCGAGAAGATCCTTCCGCGCGAGCAGGACCTCGCCCTCTTCCTCAACCTGCTCGCACGTTCCGCCACCGCCCAGCAGCTGACCTCCTACACCGAATTCATCAGCGGCCCGAAGGGCGCGACCCAGCAGGACGGCCCGGAGGAGATGCATGTCATCTTCGTCGATAACGGACGCACGGACGCCCTCGGCAGCGATTGCCGGGAGATCCTGCGCTGCATCCGCTGCGGCGCCTGCATGAACGTCTGCCCGGTGTATCGCCAGGCCTCGGGACACGCCTATCGCAGCGTCTATCCCGGCCCCGTGGGAGCCGTGCTCTCCCCGCTTCTTGCCGGCAAGAATTTCCCCGAGCTCGCCGACCTTCCGAAGGCCTCCAGCCTGTGCGGCGCCTGCAACGAGGTGTGCCCGGTCGACATCCCGATCCCCGAGTTGCTCCTGCGCCTGCGCGACAGGAACAAGCGCGAGGGCGGCCCCAGCTCCGGCACGCCACCCATGGGCGCCTTCTCCGTGCTGGCCTCCCAGCCCCTCATGTGGAAGACCGCCATGAAACTCGGCGGCGCCATCAACCACGTCCCCAAGGCCATCCTGCCTGCCCCCGTGGGCAACTGGCTCGACCACCGCACCCTCCCCGAATAGAAGGGCGGTTCCTTCCGCAGCTGGATGAAAAACCGGCCCAAGCAGTCCCCCAAGTCCTGAGCC
>JAHFTI010000463.1 GCA_023265535.1 Opitutaceae bacterium | reverse complement strand
AGCCCCCCAGACAGGCCACCCGCCCCTGCCCCCCCCCGTCCCCACCCAGCCCATTTCTCCGGAGACTGCCACACCGGCCCGTCAGCCCCCCCCTCCAACCCAGAGACAGCCCCCACCCGACCACCAGCCATGCTCAAGCGCACGCTCTCCACCCTCGCCCTCTGGGGCATCGTCTCCCTCTGCGTCACCTTCTTCGGTTCCACCGGGGGCGTCTGGCTGATCACCGCCGTCGCCGCCCTCACGCTGCGCGAGTTCTACGCCCTCATCGAGCGCCTCGGGGTGAAGGTCTTCGACCGCTTCGGCATCGCGCTCGCCATTGCCATCACCCTCGCCCCCTGGGCCCTCGAACCCCACACCCCGGTCCGCGCCGAGCTACTGCTCGCCCTGGCTGTAGTGATTTTCTCAATACGCATCCTCGGCGAGCGCGAGCCCCACAACCGCGTCGAGACCCTCGGCTGGTCCCTCTTCGGCGTCATCTACGTGCCCTTCATGCTGCACTACCTGGTGCGCATCATCATGCTGAACACCCCCCACGCCAACACCGGCATGGCCCTCTGCATCTGGGTGATCGCCGCCAGCAAGTTCTGCGACACCGGCGCCCTGCTCTCAGGCATGGCCTTTGGCCGCCACAAGATGTCGCCCAACATCAGCCCCAAGAAGACCTGGGAGGGCGCCATCGGCGGCGTGCTTATCTCCGCCGGCATCAGCGCCGGCTACGCCGCCCTCTTCACGCAGTACCTCCCCGCCAACTTCACGCCCCTCGTCGCGGCCCTCATGGCCCTGCCCATCGCGATCCTCGCCATCGTCTCCGACCTGATCGAGTCCGTCATCAAACGCCGCGCCGACATCAAGGACACCGGCAAGGCAATCCCCGGCATCGGCGGCATTTTCGACCTGAGCGACAGCCTCATCCTGACCGCCCCCGTCGGCTACATCCTCCTCCAACTGCTCTACCTCTAAGACGCCCAACCTGCCGCAGCAGCGGCACCCTCCGAAGCTGCTAGAGCAGCGTAGGAGGGCGACTTCCGTCCCCCATGTCCACCGCCACCCCCACACGCAAACGTGTCGTCCTGCTCGGAGCCACCGGCTCGATCGGCGAGAACACCCTCCGTGTGATCGCTGCGCATCCGGACAAGCTCGAGCTGGTCGCCGTCGCCGCCCACTCCAACTGGCGCAAGCTCGCGGGCATCGCGCGCGACTTCGGCGTGCGGCAGGTCGGCCTCTTTGACCCGGCGGCCTCCGCGGCAGTGCGCGCCCACCCGTCCGAATTTCCCGCCGGCACCCGTTTTCACGACGGCCTCGCCGGTCTCGTCGACCTGGCCCAGCTGCCCGAGGCCGACATCGTGCTCGTCGCCGTCGTCGGCACCACCGGCCTGCGCCCCGCCCTCGCCGCCCTCGAGGCGGGCAAGGACCTCGCCCTCGCCAGCAAGGAAATCCTCGTGCTCGCGGGCAAGTTCGTCATGGAGACCGCGCGCCGCCGCCAGGCCCGCCTGCTCCCGGTCGACAGCGAGCATAATGCAGTCTTCCAATGCATCGAGGGCCACTCCCAGGCCGAGCTCTCGCGCATCATCCTGACCGCCTCGGGTGGCGCCTTCCGCGACTGGCCCGCCGAGCGCCTCGCACACGCCACGCCCGCCGACGCCCTCAAGCACCCGAACTGGTCGATGGGCCCCAAGATCACCGTCGACTCCGCCACGCTCGCCAACAAGGGGCTCGAGCTCATCGAGGCGCAGTGGCTCTTCAACCTGCGCCCCGAGCAGTGCCAGGCCGTCCTGCACCCGCAGAGCATCGTGCACTGCCTGGTCGAGTTCACCGACGGCGCCATGCTCGCCCAGCTCTGCCCGCCCTCGATGACCTTCCCGATCCAGCACGCCCTGCTGCATCCGGCCCGCCCGCCCGGCGTCGAGGCCCCGCTCGACCTCACGCGCCTCTTCAGCCTCGATTTCCGCCCCGTCGACGAGGCCCGCTTCCCCATGCTGCGCCTCGCCCTCCAGTGCATGCGCCAGGGTGGCGTGGCCCCTGCGATCTACAACGCCGCCAACGAAGTCGCCGTCGCCGCCTTCCTGGCGGGACGCCTCCCCTTCCTCGGCATCCCACAGCTCGTCGACGCCACCCTCCAGAAATCACGCCAGCTCTCGCCCGATTCACTCGACGAGGTGCTTGCGGTCGACGAGGAAGCCCGCCGGACTGCCAATGCCCTGCTGGCCACCCTGACCTGAGGGGCACAGCGTTGCTCAACAGCCCCCCCCTCTTTCCCGACCGCATCGCCCGCCGCTCCCTTTCTTCCCAAAGCCTCCCTTCGCCCCTCCCCCTTCCCTACCCTCCCCCTTTTCCGGGCAAGCCCACTAGGCGCCCGACACAATCCCCCTTCCAGGCATCCCCCCCTCACCGCCTCAGCCTACCTGCAGTTCACCGCACTTCGGTTGCACGTTGGCAAAGCCTCAATAGCCTCCCCCTTACACCCAGCTCATGTTCACCGATCTGCTCTCAGGTTTCTGGTCCGTAGTCCTCGTCGTCGTCTTCTTCGGGGGCTCGATCCTCGTGCATGAGCTCGGCCACTTCTGGGCCGCCCGCTGGCGCGGTGTGAAGGTGGAGCGTTTCTCCATCGGTTTCGGCCCCCGCATCTTTTCCTGGCGCGGCAAGGATGGCGTCGAATATTGCCTCTCCTGGCTGCCTCTCGGCGGTTACGTCGCCCTCCCCCAGCTCGCCGACATGAGCGCCATCGAGGGCGAGGCCAATCCCGCCACGCCCAAGCTCCCCGAGCCCGGCTACCTCACCAAGATGATCGTCTTCGTGGCGGGTGCCACCATGAACGTCGTCTTCGCCTTCCTGCTCGCCATCATCGTCTGGCAAAAGGGCGTCCCCGTGAGCGAGGACATGGCCACCACCCGCATCGGCTACGTGGCCCCCACCATCGAGCTCAGCGACAAGTCCACCGTCGAAAGCCCCGCAGCCAAGGCCGGCCTGCGCGTGGGCGACGTCATCCGCAAGATCGACGATGTCGAGATCGAGGCCTGGTACGACGTGCTGCTCACGCTCATGACCAGCTCCGGCACCACCGCCGACGGCCGCCCCAAGGCCGAGCTCACCATCGAGCGCGACGGCAAGCTCCTGCAAGTCACCGTCTATCCCCAGATCTCCGGCATAGATCGCGATCGCAAGATCGGCATCTCCCAGGGCTACGAGCTGATCGTCCACTCCCTCACCGCCGGCTCCGAGGCGGAAAAGGCGGGCTTCCGCCCCGGCGACCGCATCCTGCGCACCGGCGAGGTCCTCATCCTGGGCTACCCCTCCTGGAGGGAACTCATCGAGGCGCACACCAAGGCTCCCCTGACGGTGACCGTGCGTCGCGACGGCGCCGAGAAACAGCTGACCCTGCCCCCGCTTGCCGACCCCAAGGGCGGCCACGGCTTCAGCTTCACGGTCGACTCGCGCATGACGCACCCCACGCCCTTCAAGCAGATCGCCGACAATGTGCGCCAGACCTTCCGGATCATCAACAGCCTCCTGAGCAGCAGCTCCAACGTGGGGCTCGACAAGGTCTCCGGTCCCATCGGCATCGTGAACATCTTCCACAAGGCCGCCACGGCAGGGCTGCTCCCGCTGTTGTCCTTCACCATCCTGGTGAACATCAGCCTGGCCATCTTCAACCTCCTCCCCATCCCCGTGCTCGACGGCGGCCACATGCTCTTCGCCACCATCGCCAAGCTGCGCGGCAGGCCCCTGCCGTCGCGCCTTGTGATGGGCGCCCAGAGCGTCTTCATGGTGCTCCTGCTGATGATGATCGTCTACGTCTCCACCAAGGACGTGCAGCGCCTGAGCCGCGACAGCACCCCGGAAAAACCCGCCGAGCCGGCCGCCAGCGCGCCTGCCAAGGTGCCCGCAGCCCCGGCCACGCCCCCCGCCTCGGCTCCGGCGACCAACCCGGCCCCGGCCACTGCCC
>JAHFTI010000040.1 GCA_023265535.1 Opitutaceae bacterium | reverse complement strand
ATCGGGTCCTCGATCGTGATGATGTGACCGTCGCGCGCCTCGTTGATATAATTGATCATGGAGGCAAGCGTGGTGGACTTGCCGGAGCCGGTCGGGCCGGTGACGAGGATGAGGCCGCGGGGGCGGTAGAGCAGCTCGCGGATCCTGTCGGGCAGGCCGATGTCGCGCAGGCCGAACATGCGGTTGGGAATCTGGCGCAGGACGAGGCCGTAGTTGCCCTTGGACTTGAGCACGGAGACGCGGAAACGGGCGCGGTCCTGGAAGGCGAAGCCGAAGTCCGAGCCACCGTTGAGCTTGGTCTGCTGGACGTGGTTGTCGGGCGTGATGGCGAGCATCAGCTTCTCGGTGTCGGCGGGCGTGAGGACAGGGCCGTCGATGGAGGTCATGCTGCCGCTGATGCGCAGGCAGGGAGCCTGGCCGACCTGGAGATGCAGATCCGAGGCATTTTGCTCAACCACGAGGTCAAGCAGCTCATTCATTTCGTAACTCATGACGGAAGAGGGGTGAGTGTTTGCCGTGGGGCGTCCCGGGGCCGAGGGCGAAGGGAGCTTTTGCGAGGCTGGAGGGGAAGATGGCGCAGCTTGTAAATGAGTGCAAACAAATGCTTGCTGATTCGGCAAAAGTGAATCCTTGCGCGCGGGGTGGCGCTGGGTTGAGATGCGCACGATGAAGGTGCGACACGCAGCCCTGAGCGACATCGGCCTGATGCGCAAAGAGAACGAGGACCGCTTCCTGCTCGACGAGGGCAGGAACCTGTTCGGCGTGGCTGACGGCATTGGAGGCCTCCCGCATGGGGCTGAGGCCGCGGCACTTGCAGTAGAAGGGGTAAGTTCCCGACTGGCGCCGCGCACGCCCTCGCTCGAGGAACTCAAGGCCGCCGTGAAGGGCGCCAACACGGATGTCAGACAGGCCGGGCACCGCCTCAACCCGCTGCACGGCATCGGCAGCACGCTCACCCTCGGCTGCCTCATGGGGCGCCAACTCAACCTGGTACACGCAGGCGACTCGCGCTGCTACGTGTGGCGCCGCGGGCGCATCACGCAGGCGACCATCGATCACAACGTGGAGCACGACCCGCATTTCACGCTGCGCTTCGGAATGTCGGAGGCGGTCTTCGAGCGCCAACGCAGCGCCCTGACCCGCTGCCTGGGGCAGTTGGAGGAAGTCGAGCTCGAATGCCACAAGCTGGAGCTTGAGCAGGGGGATCGGGTGCTTTTCGCGACGGACGGACTTTTCAGGGCAATCCCGGAGGAGGAGCTGGCGGAGCGTCTGGGCAACCAGGAGGAGCCGGAGCTCGCGCTGCGCGAACTCGTGACCCTTGCCAATGAACGCGGCGGGGCGGACAACGCCACCGGCGTGCTGCTGTACTTGGAATAAGGCCCCCCCTGGCCCTCGGCGGGGCGGAGTGCCACGCGTTTGCCAGGGGCACAAAAAAGGCGACCCGAGCGGGTCGCCGAAAGAGGGCCGAGTCCGCGTGGGACAGGGCCATTGTCAGGGAGGAAGGCGACGCAGGATCGGGGCGCAGGCTCAGAGCTTGGCGACGATCTTGTCCTTGAGGGCGGCCTTCGGGAGCATGCCGACCATCTGCTCGACCACGGCGCCGTTCTTGAAGAGGAGCATGGTGGGGATGGCGCGGATGCCATACTCGGCGGCGATGGTGTCGTTGTCGTCAATGTTCACCTTGGTGACGCGCAGCTTGCCATCGAGCTCCGTGGCGAGCTCCTCGAGGATCGGGGCGATGGCCTTGCAGGGGCCGCACCAGGGGGCCCAGAAGTCCACGAGCACCGGGGTGGCCGAGGAAGCGATCACCTTCTTGAAGGTGTCAGAGGAGAGATTGAGGATTTTGTCGGACATGTTGGTGAGGGGTAGTGGAGCGTGATTGCAGAAAAAGGCAAATGCGCCGGGGCGTCAAATGCGGGAAAGGGTCAGCGGGGCGTGGACTTGTGAATGATCTCGGCGAGTTCGCGCGGGGCGACGGTCTCGATATGCTTGTCGCGGCGGCGCAGCTCCTCGAAGGTCTTCATGGCGGTCTCGGTCATGCGGCCGTGGGTCTCCTCGGAGCCGCCCACGAGCACGAACTTCTCGCCCTTGGTGATGCGCTTGTGGCCGTCGGTGTTGTCGAGACCGACGCCCAGCAGTCCGCCGCGCTGGCCGGAAGTGGAGGGGGGAGGTGTGTCAGGTGAGGCGCTCACAGGGCCAAGGTACTTTGCTCGGGCTGGGGATCAAGCGGGGTTTCATCAACGACGATGATATTGATGTCCTCGAAGGCGTCGGTCTGGGTCAGGCGCAACTTACGCAGGCGGGTGAGCTCCAGCACGGCGATGAAGGTGGCGACGAGCACGCGCACGGTGACCTGCCCCGGGAAAAGGCTGGAGAACACGAAGGTCTTGTCGGCCTTGGCCTTGTCGAGGATCCACTCCATCTGGTCGGAAACGGTGACCTGTTCGTCCTTGATCTCGCCCACGACGAGTTTCTCGGCGAGACGGCGCAGGATGATGTTGAAGGTGTTCCAGAGCTCGATGCGGTTCACGCCGAGCAACGGGCGCTCGTCGAGCTTGATGGAAACCTCCTCGACGTAACGCTCCATGAGATCATGGCGCGAGCGGGAGAGCTCATCGAGCTTGGCGGCGGCCTCCTTGAACTTCTTGTACTGGATGAGCTGGTGTACCAGTTCCCAACGTGGATCGACCTCCTCGTCCTCGGCGTTGGGATCGGTGGCGGCCACGCCGCGCGGGAGCAGCATGCGGCTCTTGATCTCCATCAGGGTGGCGGCCATCACGAAAAACTCACCCGCCACGTCGATGTCGAGCTGCTGCATGGAGTGCAGCACGTCGATGTACTGGCGCGTGACCGAGCCGATGGGGATGTCGTAGATGTCCACCTCGTTCTTGCGAATCAGGAACAGCAGCAAGTCCAGCGGGCCTTCGAAGACCTGCAGCTTGATGCGATACTCTGTGTCGGGAACCACGGGCGTGATGGTTTAGATGAGGCCGGGGTCGGCAAGGAGAAATAACGGGGACCAGACCAGAAGGACTCCGAGTGAGTCGGACCGTTGGGGCGCCCGTGCTCCTCCTCGTGAAGGACGGAGGACCAGTGTCGAGCGTGCGAGGTGCCTAGGAGGCTTTTCTCAGGGCACACACGTAGAAGGCGTCGCCGTCATGGTGCTGGGGCAGGATGCGCAGGCCGGGGCCGGCGGCGGCGAGGCGGGGCGGGACGACGCTGAACTCAGGATGGGTGGCCAGGAACTGGGTGACCTGGTCCTCGTTTTCCGTGCGGCAGAGCGAGCAGGTGGCGTAAACGAGCAGGCCGCCGGGGCGGACGAAGGGGGCGTGCTTTTCGAGCAGCGAGGCCTGGACGGCGGCAGCGGCACGCAGGGAATCGGGGGTGGTGCTCCACTTGAGCTGCGGCGAGCGGCGCCAAGTGCCGGAGCCGCTGCAGGGGGCATCGAGCAGGATGCCGTCGAAGAGGTCGCGCGGCTCGCGCACGACACGGATCTCGGCGGTGTCGGGAGCTGGGGTCGGGGCGGGAAGCGGGCCCCCCCCACCCTTCGGGGCAGGCGGCTTGACGGGGCGAAGGCCCGAGGTGCGCAGGCCGGCGCGCCAGGCGCGGTGCATGAGGTTCTCGAGGGCGTGCAGGCGGATGTCCGTGGCGTCAATGTGACCGGTGGAGCCGAGCAGCCAGGAAAGCTGCAGGGTCTTGCCGCCTGCGCCGGCGCAGGCGTCGAGCCAGCGGCCGCCGACCGGGATTTCCTGCGAGGCAAGGATGAGCTGGGAGCCGATGTCCTGCACCTCGAGCTGGCCGCGCTGATAGGCCTCGAGGCGCGTGATGTCGCGCTCGCCCTCGATGCGCACCGCCCCTGGGAGGAGCGGGGACACGCGCCAGGCCCAGCCGAGGGCGTCGAGCTCGGCAAAGACCTGGGGACGGGCGGCCTCGGGGCCCTGGATGCGGACCCAGAGAGTGGCGCGGCGGTTCAGGTGGCTGAGCAGCGGCTCGACAAAGGCGTCGGGGCACTCGGCACGCAGCCAGGAGGGCAGCAGCTCGGCGGGGTCGCCCGGGAGGAAGACAGGGACCACGGGATCCGCCTCCGCGAGGAAGGCCTGGCGGAAGGCGTGCGTGGCGGGGCTCTCGGCGCAGAGCGTGGCGAGGGCGATGGCCAGCGTGTCGCCGGAGAGCGAGGCGAGCCAGGGCATGTGGCGCAGCCAGGTGTAGTGAAGTTCCCGATACAGGCGGCGGTCGCGCGAGCCCGCCGAGCGCTCGCGGCGGATCAGGTTCTCGATGTGGCCGGCGATGTCGCCGTCGCCTCCCAGCTCGGGGCGCAGGGCATCGAGCTGGCGCTGGAAGTTGCGAAACTGGCCGTGTGCGATGCTCATGGGGGAAGGCGGGGCTTGGGAGACAGGAGGCGGTTGGAGAGAAAGGTGAGCACCGAGGCGCTCACCGATGGCCAGCAGGATAGCAAGGCGCGGGCGGTGGGCAATGCACCACTTCGTCCGGCACCTTGGCGTGCCTGGGGAGAATGGCCCGGCACGCGGGGCAGCCCGGAGCGGCACTCAGAAGCCGCGCGCCTCGACCTCGACACGGAACTCCACGTCGCCCTCGCGACGCGGGCCGTTGAAGAAGGCGATCTCGTAGCGGAAGCGCCAGACGCGGTCCAGGGTCTGCTCGATGCCGTAGGAGTGCTCGTTGAGGCGGCGCGCATGGCCGTCGTACAGGAAACGCAGGAAGGTGGAGTAGGCCTCGTTGAGGCGATAGCTGTAGTCGGCCGAGTAGTCCTCCAGGTCGCCGTTGAGGTAATGGGTGCCCAGGCGCAGCGCCCACTGGTCGCCGTCCACGAGGCTGAGCCCGGTGTTGAGCTCACGCAGGCTGAAGTCCTGCGAGGCGAAGCTGCTGTAGGCATCGAAACGCAGCCAGCGCGCCGGCATGACGGCGAGATCGAGATGGGTCAGGCCCACCTTGCGCTGGCCCGCCACGCGCTCGAAAAACACGTCGTTTGCGAGGGTGAGCGTGGCAAGGTCGCGCGAACCGTACTCGGCATCGCGCGTCTGGAGGCGCTGCTCGAGGCCGACGCGCAGGGTGTTGGTGGCGTGGAGCTCGTCGATGTGGCGGATGCTGCCCAGGCCGAGGGGCTGGAGGTAGGTGTTGAAGGACTCGCGGTCGATCTGCGGGATGTAGCGGGCGCCCTTCTCGGCCTCGGGGATGTAGCGGTAGGAGACGAAGGGTTTCACCAGGTGGCGCAGGCCGCGGATGCCCCAGCGCTCGTTGTTGTAGTCGAAGGTGCCGGAGGCGAGCAGGTGTGCGTCAAAGCCGACCTCGGCCAGGTTGCGCGTGTAGCTGCCGCGGCCGCTGCCCGGGAGGGCGTCGGAATAGTGGGTGCTGCGCACGCCGGCGACCGCGGTGGCGCCGAGCCATTCGCGCGGGGTGAAATTGCGGGTGAGGGCGTAGTAGGCGTCGGCGCGGTCCGTCTGCAGGGTCGGCGCGTAGCTGCCCGGGGGATTGTCGCGCAGGCGGGCATAGCTCACCTGCAGGCGCTGGTAGACCTTCTCGAAGAGGGTCGTCGGCAGCACCTCGAAACGGATCTCGGGCAGGCGCTCCTGCGTCTCATGGAAGGGATTCGGGTGGAAGCGGCCGAAGACGGACACCAGCCAGTTGGCGCCCACGTATCCACTTTCCAGATACGTGTCGGGCGTCTGCACGCGGTAGAACTCGCGTCGGCGGAAATCGCGCGTGACCTCGGAGTCGCGCCAGTCGTTGAGGAGGGCGTCGAGGTAGATGGCCGGGCCGATGCGCTGCTGGTGCTCCCAGGTGATGAAGCTGCGCTGCTCGGGCACGGGGCGGCCGAGCACGTCCGTCTCGCGCTTGCCATGGTCGTTGATGTAGCCGGTGCGCAGGCTGCCGCGCACGGTGGAGTCGGGGCCGGTCTTCGCGTCATACGCGGCGGCGGGGCCGAAGAGCAGGCCGCGGCGGGAATAATACCCGACGTCCGCGCCCACGCGCAGGCCGGGGGCCACAGGCAGGCGCAAGCCGGCGTCGATGAAGGCGCCGAGGCTGCTGCGGAAGCCGCCCTGCAGGGTGAGGTAGGACTTGATGGAGACGCCCACCGTCTGCTTGAAGGAGGGAAGCGGTAGGAAGTGGGAGCCGGCGATGCCCACCTGCGCCTGTTGCGCACGGAAGCTCTCGTCGGTCGTCTGGTAGGTGACCGTCTTCGCGGAGATCGAGGGTACCCAGAAGCCGGGCTCGCCGTAGCTGACATGCGCATCCTTGAGCACGACCTTCTGGGGGTCGCCGCTGGCGCTGGCGCCGCGCAGGTAGAGGGGGAAATTGCCGATGCGGGGGGACTTCACCGTGTAGGTGCCGTCGTTGAGCGAATAGGTGATCTCCTCGGCGAGCAGGCGGGCCGAGCCCTGGGTGAGCACCACATGTCCGGTGGCCACGATCACGCCGGTCTTGGTGTTGTAGCGCACCTCGTCGCCCGTGAGGTAGCCCTCGCCCAGCAGGCCCGTGGCCTGGCGGAGGATGGTCTCACCGGTGTCGATGTTGTAATCCTGGCTCTCGGCGGAGAACTCCGGCTGCACCGGTGCGGCGGGCGTGGCGGCGGTGGAGAGGGGTGCGGCGGCGGCGGCGACCAGGCCCAGCGGCAGGGCGCAGAGCAGGGAGCGGAGCAGTGTGGTGCGGTGAGTCACAAGCGCAGCAAAGGGCTGCCACGCAGGGAAGCAAGCCCGCGATGGACCTCTCAGGCCGGGACCTGCGCCGGGTTGGTCTTCGGAAAACAAATGCGGCTGACCGCCTCGTCGAAGTCGGTCGCCCCGCGGATGATGTCGATCTCGAGGCGAAGGTAGTAGAGCGGCAGGATGCGGCGGCGCTCGGGGTCGATGCGCACCGCGTCCTTCTCGGTCGTGATGATGCAGTCGGCGCCCGCGTTGAAGGCCGCCATGAAGACCTCGTCGAGGTCGGCCTCGGTGAAGCGGTAATGGTCGAGGAAGCGCTCGCGCGAAACGATCTTGCCGCCAAGGTCGGAGAGAAACTTCTCGAAGCTCTCGGGCGTGGCGATGCCGCTGAAGGCGCCGATCTTGCGGTCGCGCAGGAAGTCGAGCGGCAGGCGGCCCTCGACCTGGTCGGGCTTCTGGCTGACGGGGCAGAGGAAGCGCGGCTTGTGCGCGCACTCGATGATGTCGACGCCGGGATTGTGGGAGTGGATGAGCGCCTCGAGCTCCTCGTCACGGTCGCCGTTGGACTTGGTGAGGAAGATGTAGCTGGCGCGCTTCACGTGGCTGATCGGCTCGCGCAACACCCCGCGCGGGATCATGTGCCCGTTGCCGAAGGGATTGCTCTTGTCGACGAGCAGCAGGTTGAGCCTCCCCTTGAGCGGCAGGTACTGCATGCCGTCATCGAGGACGAGGGTGTCGCACTTGAAGCGCTTGATCGCGTAGGCACCCGCCTTGACGCGGTTCTTGTCCACGAGCACGACGACGCCGGGCAGGTTTCGGGCGAGCATGTAGGGCTCGTCGCCAGCCTCCTCGCTGTCGAGGAAGACCGTGCGGCCGTCGGACACGATGCGCGGCGGAGGTTCCTCGGTGTGGCTGATGGCGTTCCACCATTTCTTCCACATCGGGGGGGCCTTGCTCTTGTAGCCGCGGCTCAGGATGGCGACGTGGCGGCCGCGGTCGCGCAGGGCGCGGGCGAACTTTTCCACGACGGGGGTCTTGCCCGTGCCGCCCATGGTGAGATTGCCCACCACCACCACCAGGCAGCCCAGGGGCTGGTCGCGCATGATGCGGTTGCGATAGAGGAAAAAGCGGGTGTGGATGGCCGCCTTGAAAACGTAGGACCACCCCTGCAGGAAGGCGCCGAAGATCGCCGTCGCCGTGTCGTCACGCCGATCGTACACCACGTCGACGCCGAAGTGGTAGAAATCCTGCAGGCGCTTCTTGATGGAAGCTATGAGTGGCATCGGGCGGCGGGTGTGGTTGGCGACACAGGGAGTCAGGCTTCGTCTACACTATTGCGCGGGCCTGCCAAGCATGCCGCAAAAAAAACGCGCAGGCACCGGGCCTGCGCGTTGAAATTCGCCGAGGGGCGGAAGGAGGGAGGGGGCCTCAGGAGGCCTTGACCTTCTCGTAGGCCCACTCAAGCCAGGGCATCGCGGCCTCGAGGTCGGAGGCCTCGACCGTGGCGCCGCACCAGAAGCGCAGGCCGGCCGGGGCATCCTTGTAGGAGCCGCAGTCGAGGGCGACGTTCTCCTTCTCGAGCAGCTTGACGACTTCCTTGACCTTCTCGGGAGAGAGGTCGAGGGAGAGGCACACGGAGGTGTTCGAGCGGGTGGCCTCGGTCTTGGCCAGGAAACGGATCCAGGGGTGGCTGGCGACGAAGCGCTCGATGACGGCGAGGTTGGCCTCGCTGCGCTTGATCAGGCCCGGAAGGCCGCCGATCGAGTCGGCCCACTTGAGCGCGTCGAGGTAGTCCTCGTTGGCGAGCATCGAGGGGGTGTTGATCGTGGAGCCTTCGAAGATCTCGGCCATCAGCTTGCCGCCCGAGGTCAGGCGGAAGATCTTGGGCATGGGCCAGGAGGGCTTGTGGCTCTCGAGACGGGCGACGGCGCGCGGGGAGAGCACGATCACGCCATGGGCGCCCTCGCCGCCGAGGACCTTCTGCCAGGAGAAGGTGGCGACATCGATCTTGGACCACGGAATCTCCATGGCGAAGACGGCGCTCGTGGCATCGCACAGGGTCAGGCCCTCGCGGGTGTCGGAGATCCAGTCGCCATTGGGAACCTTGACGCCGCTGGTGGTGCCGTTCCAGGTGAAGATGATGTCGTGGGCGGGATTGGCCTGGGTGAGGTCGGGCAGCTCGCCGTAGGGAGCCTCGAAGGAGCGCACGTTCGGCAGCTTCAGTTGCTTTTGGATGTCGGTGAGCCAGCCCTGGCCGAAGGACTCCCAGAAGAAGACGTCCACGGGACGGGGTCCGAGGAGGGACCACATCGCCATCTCGAAAGCGCCGGTATCGGAAGCGGGCACGATGCCGACCTTGTAGTCCGCGGGGATGCCGAGGATGCGCTTGGTGTCGTCAATGGACTTCTGCAAACGGGCCTTGCCCTTGGAAGAGCGATGGGAACGGCCGAGCAGGTCCGTCGGCAGGGCCGACAGCGAATAACCCGGGCGCTTGGCGCAGGGACCGGAGGAGAAGTTCGGGGAGGCTGGTTTGACAGTAGGCATGGTCTTCGTGGTGGAGACTGTCCGGTCAGAACCCATTGCCTGACCGGTTCAAGGCAAGCTCATGGCAGTCGGCCAAGCGGAATGCGAGAATTGTTGTGTGAAAAGTCGCATTACATTTTCCAGCAGTTGTTTAAAGCACGATCTCGGCCACTTTACCCCTTGCGCACGGCCGCCACCCGCTCTGCTGCTGTTCCTCAGGAGCTCCCGAGGACCGAACGCCCTGCAGGGAGGAGCTACCTGACCAGTCCAGTAAGGCAGTCGGAAAAGCGGCACCTCAAAGCGGCCCCCAATTTCAAGTCATCTACAACTGCATGGGCCTGCCGTCGTCCATTTCAGTATCCAAAGCCCTTGTCCCCTAAGGAAATCAGCAAGCCGCCAAAAACAAAGCCTTGAAATGCGGCCTCCGCCTCCCTATCCGCCTCAAACTTCATGAAGTCACTGGTCATAGCCGAGAAGCCCAGCGTAGCAGCCGACCTCGCCCGAGCCCTCGGTAAAGTCCCCAAGCACGGGGACCTCTACGAAAACGACACGTGGGTCATCACCTCCGCGGTGGGCCACCTCGTGGAGCTCTGCATGCCCGAGGATATCGACAAGAAGAAGTACGGTTTCTGGCGCCTCGAGACCCTTCCCATCATCCCGGAAAAGTTTGAGCTCAAGCCGATTGAGGATTCGAAGGAGCGCTTCACCCACCTCAAGAAGCA
The DNA here is from genome assembly GCA_023265535.1 of Opitutaceae bacterium. Taxonomy (GTDB): domain Bacteria; phylum Verrucomicrobiota; class Verrucomicrobiia; order Opitutales; family Opitutaceae; genus MWDT01. Next base: position 4,327 of record JAHFTI010000040.1, on the reverse strand, counting down.
GCTGGCCCGCAAGGATGTCGACCAGGTCATCAACGCCTGCGACGCCGGGCGCGAGGGCGAACTGATCTTCAGCTATATCTACCAGCTCGCGAAGTCCAAGCTGCCCGTGAAGCGCGCCTGGATGCAGACGATGACCACCGGCGGCATTCAGGCCGCCTTCGACTCCCTGCGCGACGGCAAGCAGATGGCCGGCCTGGCCGAGGCCGCCCGCTGCCGCAGTGAGAGCGACTGGCTCATCGGCATCAACGGCACGCGCGCCGTCACCAAGCGCATGTTCGGCTCGCGCGCCGGGAACGTGGCCTCCGTCGGCCGCGTCCAGACCCCCACCCTCGCCATCGTCATGACGCGCGAGTTGGAGATCCGCAATTTCAAGCCCCGCGACTACTGGCGCATCACCGCGGACTTCGACGTCACCGCCGGCAGCTACGAGGGCGTGTACCAGCGCCCCAATTTCAAGAAGAGCGACCAGGATGACGGCGACAAGGTCGACCGCATCTGGGACAAGGCCCAGGCCGAGGCCATCCTCAAGGCCTGCTCCGGCCAGCCCGTCGCGAGCGTCTCCGAGGAGAAAAAGGCCACCACGCAGGCCGCCCCCCGCCTCTACGACCTGACCACGCTGCAGCGCGAGGCCAACGGCCGCTACGGACTCTCCGCCAAGCGCACGCTCCAGATCGCGCAGGCCCTCTACGAGAAGCACAAGATGATCACCTACCCGCGTACCGATTCGCGGGCGCTTCCCGAAGACTACATTCCCACCTGCCGCGAAGTGCTCTCCAACCTCGGCGGCAACCTCGCCCCGCACGCCCAGCGCGTGCTGGACCAGGGCTGGCTGCGCCCCAACAAGCGCATCTTCAACAACGCCCAGATCTCGGACCACTTTGCCATCATCCCGACCTCCACGGAGCACAAGCACCTGGACGAGATCGAGGCCAAGGTCTTCGACATGATCGCGCGCCGCTTCGTGGCCACCTTCCACCCGGCCGCCGAGATCGACGTCACCACGCGCCTGAGCACCGTCGCCACCCACGTCTTCAAGACCGAGGGCAAGGTGATCACCAACCCGGGCTGGAAGGCCGTGTATGGCAAGGTCGCCGACCCCGTCGAGGGCGAGGAGGCCAATGGTGACCGCAACTCCCCCGCCCTGCCCGCGCTCAGCGCCCAGGACGGCCGCCCTCCCGTCGCCAAGACGAGCCGCGCCGAACTGCACGGCGAGACGACCAAGCCGCCCCCGCGCTACACGGAAGCCACGCTGCTCTCCGCCATGGAAGGCGCCGGCAAGCTGCTGACCGACGAGGACCTCGCCGAGGCCATGAAGGAACGCGGCCTGGGCACCCCCGCCACCCGCGCCGACACCATCGAGGGCCTGGTCAACCAGAAGTACGTCGAGCGCATGCAGAAGGACCTCGCCCCGACCCCGAAGGCGGAGCAGCTCCTGCAATTCCTTTCCGCCGTCAAGGCCGAGCAGCTCACCAGCCCCGCCATGACCGGCAACTGGGAGTACAAGCTGCGCCAGATGGAGCACGGCAAGGCCACCCGCGAGGCCTTCATGGCCGAGATCATCGCCGAGACCAAGGGCATCGTCGAACGCGTCAAGGGCTTCGAGGAGGATGACTCCGCGCAGCGCCATTGCGAGTGGGTGTCCCCGACCGACGGCAAGCCGATGGTCGAGACCCTGCGAGGCTACAAGAGCCAGGACGCCGAGCTGATGATCTACAAGGTCATCGGCGGTCGCCGCATCGAGGAGAGCGAGGCCCGCGAGCTCGCCGCCAAGGGTGAGGTCGGTCCGCTGGACGGCTTTGTCTCCGCCAAGTCGGGCAACCGCTATCCCGCCAAGCTGAAGATCGGCAAGGACGAGAAGACCGGCAAACCGAAGGTCGAGATCGACCTCGGCAACAAGGTCGACGTCACCACGCTCGAGCCGTTCTGGACCGACCCGAAGACGGGCGCCGAACTGTGCGAGGGCGGCAACGGTTTCATCCTGCGCGAACGCGACGGCGACACCTGGAAGGAAGCCCTCAAGCTGGGCAAGCGCATCTGCCAGAAGGAAATCACGCGCGACAACGCGATCGAACTGGTGACCAACGGCAAGACGAACCTCATCACCGCCTTCATCTCCCGCTTCGGCAAGCCCTTCGACGCCTTCCTGGTCCGCCAGGGTGCGAAGACGGTCTTCGAGTTCCCTCCGCGCCAGCCCAAGGAGGGCGGTGCAGGCAAGGGTGGCCGCAAGCCCAAGGAGGCGCCCGACCTCTCCAAGGCCGTCGTGCTCGGCACGAGCAAGCCCCACGGCGACGCCGAACTGGTGCAGACCGACGATCTCTTCGTGGTCCACAAGCCCGGCGCCGAGGGCAAGCCGCGCGTCGTCTTCAAGCTCAACACCCTGCTCTGCGGTCGCAAGATCAAGCCGGACGAGGTGAAGACGCTGCTTGAGGAAGGCCGCACCGAGCTCATCGAGGACTTCCTGTCGAAGCGCGGAACGAAGTTCTCCGCCTACCTCGTCCTTTCGAAAAACAAGGCCAAGGCCGATTTCGAGTTCCCTCCGCGGTAACAAATGGGGGGCGGCGGCGTCATTACCCTCCTGATGCGTTCCACCCGCCCCTACCTCATCGCCCTGCTGGCCCTTTCCTCCGTCGCCCTCGGAGGCCTCTCCTGGCAACAGTACCAGGAGATCATCCGCCTGCGCGCGGCCGTGCTCGAGAACTCGTCCAAGCCGAGCCGTGCCCCGCGCGCCAAGGCCAAGGCTGAACCGGCGGCGGAGCAGGCCGCCACGCCACCGGCAACCGAGGAGTCAAAGCCCGCGGAAAACGAGGACGCCGCGCCACAGGCCGCCGAGCGCGAGCGCGATCGTGGGCGCAGGGATGAACGAATGGCCGCCATGCGCGCGGTCATGTCCTCGCCTGAATTCCAGAAACTCGCCGCGCTCACGATGAACGGCCAGACCGAGGCGCGTTTCGCCGACCTTTTCAAGAAACTCAACCTGCCGCCCGAGACGCTTGAAAAATTCAAGTCGCTGCTCGCCGAAAAGCAGATGGCCGCACGCGAGGCCATGGAGGTGGCGCGTGAGCAGGGACTGAACGGACGCGAAAACCGCGATCAGGTCCGCAGCCTCATCCAGCAGACCCAGGCCGAGATCGACGAAAGCATCCGCGGCGCCATCGGTGACACCGCTTTCAACCAGTACCGGCAATACGAGCAAACCCAGCCGCAGCGCGGCACAGCCAACCAGCTCACGCAGCGCCTGAGCTACTCGGGCTCGCCGCTCACCGACAGCCAATACGAACAGTTCGTGCAGACCCTCGCCTCCACCGGAATCACCCAGAGGGGCGAGGGACGAGGAGTGATCGCCGGTCCGGGCGGCTTCGGAGGCGGCGGTGGCAATCCCGGCGGGGTCGCCATCACGCCCGAGGTGGTCACACAGGCCTCGGCCTACCTGACCACGCCGCAGCTGAACGCCCTGCAGAGGATGCAGGCGGAGCAGGAGGCGGCGCGCAAGATGCGCGATGCCCTTCAGGCCGCACGCCAGGGCAACAAGGGCAACAACAACAACACTGCCCCGGCGACGACCAGCGCAGGCGGTCCTCCCTGAGCACGCGCAGGGGCGGGGCGCGAACCCGGTTGCCTTTTCCAGATGCCATGGGGTAGGTGATTCCCGCGCCCCCGGCGCCGAAACCAAGGGCCCAGCGCGGCGGGCGGGACCCAGCGGGCAGCTCGTAATGCACTTTTGAATACACGATGTCCCTCCGGGCCTGGCCCTGATTTTTTGGGAAACGGGCCCGTTTTCCGCGCGTCAGGCCTGCGACATCCCCCCCACCTCAAATGTCACCCCTGAAATCCAAATCCCTCAGCGCCGCGCTTCTCCTCGCCGCGCTGCTCCTACCCTGCCGGGCCGAGGTCAAGCCTCACGCCCTTTTCTCCGACAATGCCGTCCTGCAACAGGGAACCGACGTCCCCGTCTGGGGCGCCGCACGCGAGGGCGAAAAGGTCACGGTCAGCATCGCCGGCCAGGAGGCCAGCACCGTGGCCAAGGCAGGCAAATGGCTGGTGCGCCTGAAGAACATCGCCCCCGGCGGCCCCTACACCATGACGCTCAGGGGCGACAACGAGATCACGCTGAGCAATCTCCTCGTCGGCGAGGTCTGGGTCTGCAGCGGCCAATCCAACATGGAACGCCAGGTCGGCCTTCGCCAAGGGCAGCAGCCCCTCAAAAATTGTGAGCAGGAGGTCGCCGCAGCCAACTACCCCCAGCTCCGGCATTTCAAGGTGAAGCAGACGACCGCCGACACCCCCCTGTCCGAGGTCACCGGCACCTGGGAGGTCTGCTCGCCACAGA
>JAHFTI010000462.1 GCA_023265535.1 Opitutaceae bacterium | reverse complement strand
TGGTTGAATACAAGGAGCCACAGGAACATCACGGCGCCCGGGATCGCCAGGCCGATCAGCCCCTTGCTGAGCGTGGCCAGGGCGGCACACGCATAGAGGCCCATGAACCACAGGCGGCGAGCCAACCCCGCCGGTTCGCGCACGCCGCGCAGGAAGCACACCAGCGTGCCGGTGATCAGGACGGTCACGGGCATGTCGAGGATCAGGATGCGCCCGATCATGAAGTACATCAGGCAGGTTCCCGTGAGGAACGCGGCGACCCAGCCCGCCACGCGGCCGCCCAGGGCGCGCGCCCCGACATAGGTGAAGAGCAGGCCGAGCACGGCGAAGAAGGCGGGCACGGCGCGCAGGCCCCATTCGCCGCCGCCGAGGAGCGTGATGCCGAGGGCGTTCATCCAGTACACCAGCGGGGGCTTCTCAAAGTAATAGACGTCGTTCAGGCGGGGCAGGACCCAGTCGCCCGTCTTCACCATCTCGCGGGCGATCTCGGCGTAGCGCCCCTCGTCCGGGTTGGCCAGCGGGTAGCCACCGAGGAAGGCCATGAAGAGCGAGCCGAAGAGCAACGCCAGCAGGAGAAGGTCGCGCGAAGTGGACCCGGAGCCGGGCGGGCGGACAGTTGCCTGTGCGTGGGGGGAGCTCATGATAGGGCGGAAACGTATATGGGAAAGGGGCTTGGGGACTCTCAAGGCCGTGGGGAGCCGCCCAAGGGGAATGGCCTATCGTCCCGCTGCGGCGCCGCTTGGCAAGGCTTGTATGTGGGCCGCCAGATCCGCCAGTTCCTGGGCCGAAAGGTACTCGTGCCCCGCCATCAGCGTGCCCTCGACGCCAAACTTGATGAGCCGGGCCAGTTCCAGGGAGGGCGGGCGTCCGTCGGGGCCGTTGGGAAGCCTGAGGAGGGGACGGCGGGTCAGGTCGGCGGCCTTCATGACAAGCCTCGGCGCGAGCGGCCCGTCCCCACGCCCCTCGGGCCCGTGACAGTTCGAGCAGACCTGGAGATAGAGCTTGCGCCCCTCGCTGGCGCGCCCCGCCGGAAGCCCGCCCTCGGGCCTCCAGGCCGCCACGAAGGCGCGACGCGCGGGAAGTGTATCCACACCGAGACTACAGAGGTAGTCGAGGAGCGCCTGCCCGGCCTCGCCGTCGCCCTCGAAGAGGCGGGCATAGGAGGGCATGCGCGAACGCGGCGTGATCGCCTGGGGATCGATCAGGTGGAGGCGCTGCCATTCGCGGATGCGGCGGTTCGCGACATTGGCCAGGTCCGGTCCCTGCCTGCGGTTGCCGGGCAACGGAGGCGTGTATTCGGCGGGGAGCGGCGTGGACGAGGCGGGGCCCCAGCGTTCGATGTCGAGGGGCTCGGAGGGGCGCACATACTGGCTGTGGCAATGGATGCAGCCCTCGGCGATGTACACCTCGCGGCCGCGGGCGATCAGGAGCGACGGGGCCTCGGCCCGGAGCTGTGAGAGGCCCGCCAGGCCAAGGAGCAGCACGGGCGCGGCCTTGGCCAGCCAACGCGTCCTGAGGGCCAGCGCAACCCCGAGGCCCCCTGCCGCCACGCCGAGGAACCAGGTCGGCACACCCGCGAGGTCCTGCGCCATGCCGATGCCCAACGCCGACCCCACCCACCCTGCGATGGCAAAGAGGCGGCCCGCCTGCCAGGGGCCGCCGGGGCCTGCCGCCTGCACCACCAGCAGCGTGGAATAGAAGGAGACACCCGTCGTGTAGAGCAGGCGCGGCGCGGGGCCGGTGTCGCCCGCGGAAAGCAGGACGCAGGCGATGATGAGCCCCGCCGCGGCAGCCCAGGCGGGAAAAGCCCGCCGGCCGCGATCCACGAGCCAGCCGGCAAGCAGCGCGCCGAGCAGGTGGGTGCCGGCATTGCCCCAAAGCACCCAGCCGCCCTCCCAGGTGTGGCTGCGCAGGGCGCTGCTATGCTGGATCACATAAAAGGCGGCGGAATCGAGCCAGATCAGGAGCGCGAAGACCAGGACCCAGAGCCAGGCGATGCCGCGCGAGTGTTCCCTGCCGCGGGCGGGGTCCGCGACGAGGGGAGAAAGGCGGGCGGAAAGGGCGGCCCCCAGCAGGCAGGCGGCCGCGGCGACGAGGGCCTGCGCGGCGGGGCTTGCGGCAAACAGGACGGGCATGTTGCACAGGGCGTAGGCGAGGCCCGTGCCCGCCCCCACACAGAGGCCCAGACGGGCCGGGGGCAACACGCTGCCAAGCACGCAGGCAAGGGTGACCGTGAGCAGGCCGCAGCCCAGGCCCGTGAGCCCACCGAGCAGGGGAGCCAGGCCGGCGGCGGGATGGCGGCCCGCGACGAAGGCGGACAACGCACACAGTAGGAAGGCCCCGCACAGGAGCAGCCGCTGTAGCGACTTTTTGAATACAGCTGCCGCCAGCAGGCTGCCCGCGATGCCGCCCGCCCCCAGGGAGGCCATGAGCGGTTTCAGCCCGCCCTCGCCCACGAGGGGGCGAAACAGCTCGATCAGCGCAAACTCGGCGTGAATCAGGAAAAAGACGTAGGTGACGGTGATCGCCAGCATGCCACACACGACACCCGCCCAGCCGGATCGCCCCGGCGCCGGTGCCATGCACACCGGGGCGGCCGCGTGGCCAGGCCCCCCGTTCGGGGTTTCCGCCGCTCCTGCCCTGGCCTCAGACATCACGGCAGGCCCCCTTGGACACGAGCCAGGTTTGCGCCGCGACGAGGAGATAATCGGTGGCCACCACGCTCAGCCAGGCCACGCCGAGCCACCCGCAGATCACCCCGACAAGGCAGAAGGTGCCGGCGGCGACGCGGAACAGGCAGGTGACCCCAAACACCACCCGAAGGCGCTCCACGGGACGGCGCAGGGCCCAGAGGTAACTGGCGCCCACCGCCGCCACGAAGGCTCCGACAAAACGCACAAACACCAGGGCCTCGGCGCCGGGCACCGGGACCAGCATCAGGCCCAGTGTCAGGGCGGGCAACAGCACCAGGCCAAGCCCGGTCATGAAATCCATCAGGCCGGCGACAAGGGCCAGGCGGCGCGCAATCAGGTCTAGGCTCATGCGGTGGTCGGGAGGGGGAGGTGTGTCCGAGAGCGAAACCCCGCCCGCCCCGGACTTCAATCCCCGGCTTGAGGAATTTGCTGGCGCACGCCCCCCCCTGCCGCTCAACGGCCCCCTGGCAACCCTCGTCCCGGCAATCAGGGCTTGGGGCGATAGTTCGGATTGGGAGTCGGCATGCGCGCCCCGACCTCCTTGCGCCAGGAACGAAGCTGGCCGAGAAGGCGGCTCACAAGTTCCGGATGAGCGGCAGAAAGGTCCTTGGCCTCCCCCACGTCGGCCTCCAGGTCGAACAATTCGCTGCGCCCGTCCTCAAACCATTCGATGAGCTTCCAACGGCCCGCACGCACGGCGCCATGGGGCTTGCCACGCTGGTTGCTGTAATGCGGATAGTGCCAGAAAAGGGAACGCTCGGCGAGGTGCGCGGCGGGATCGCGCAGCACCGCGGCAAACGACACGCCGTCCACATGGAGGCCCGGCTCGGGAGGCAGCCCTGCAAGCTCCAGCAGCGTGGGAAACAAGTCGGGGGAACTCACAAGCGCGTCCGAGCTCCGGCCGGCCGCCAACTGCCGGGGCCAACTCACAATCAGGGGTTCCCGCACGCCACCCTCATAGGCCCAGCCCTTGCCCGCGCGCAGGGGAAGGTTCGAGGTCGGGGAGCCTTCGGCCGTCGAGAGTCCGCCATTGTCGGAAGTGAAGACGATGAGCGTGTTCTCACGCAGGCCCAGCTCCTCAAGGGCGGCGACCAGGCGGCCCACGCTCGTGTCGAGACTTTCGACCATGGCAGCATAAGTCGGGTGCGATTGTTGGACACGCACCATGCCATCGCGGGGATCCTCCCTCAGGGCGGGGCCGGCGGGTGGATTCCGGGCGAGCTTGGCCTGATACTTGGCGACCAGGGAGGGCTTCGCCTGAAG